>QMME01000183.1 GCA_003647095.1 Deltaproteobacteria bacterium | reverse complement strand
GCTCGAGCCCAAGCCGCTCGAGCCCAGGCCGCTCGAGCCCAAGCCGCTGGAGCCCAAGCCGCTGGAGCCCAAGCCGCTCGAGCCCAGGCCGCTGGAGCCCAAGCCGCTGGAGCCCAGGCCGCTCGAGCCCAAGCCGCCGGAGCCCAGGCCGCCGGAACCCGTTGCCGAACCGGAACCGGCAGCGCCGGCGCCACCCGCTCCGGAACCGCCACCCAGTCCGTTTTCGGACTTCTCGGTAGACAGCCAGCCGCCCAGCCAGCCGCTGGAGCCGGCCGGATTCGAGATGGATACTCCCTCCGAGTCCGCCGCAGAGACACCGGCTGCCGGCGAGCCGGCGGTTTCTTCACCGCCGCTGGGACAGTGGGCCCCGGAAGCTCCTCCGGCGGCCGAGACGGCCGCGGAGAAAGAGCAGACGCAACCGGCGCCTCTCGAGGATGAGGGGGAAGAGCTGCCCGCGGTGGAGATCGACGATGAAGGGCTGGTGGACGAGCAGCAGTCCGAGGATACCCTGGAGCTGGCTCCCACCCATGAGTTCATACCTCCCGCCCAGCCTCCCGCCGATGATAAGGCCGGTGCCGGGGAAGCACCGGCGGCGGCAACGCTGCCGGAAGAGCGGCTGGAGGAGATCGCCCGCGAGGCAATCGAGAAGATCGCCTGGGAGGTCATTCCCCGGCTGGCCGAAACCATTCTCCGGGAGGAGATCGAGAAGCTGGTGCAGGAAAAACTCAAGGACTGACCCTCCTCCTGCCGGCAGGAACGCCCTCGCCGGTGCCGGCAGGTGCTTCCCTTGCCTGTCGGTTGCCGGGTGAGTCCCCACGGATGATTCCCATATTCCAACCAACCAGGAAGGCGACATGACTGATACCCTGCCCAAGCAATACGACCCCTCAGCCGTCGAAATGCGCTGGGCGCGGGAATGGATCGAAAGCGGCTGCTTCAACGCCAGCGAGGTCGATGGACGCCCGGCCTTCTCCATAGTCATTCCACCGCCCAACATAACCGGCACACTGCACATGGGCCATGCCTTGACACTGACCATCCAGGACATCTTCGTACGCTACAAGCGCATGTCGGGGTTCAACACCCTGTGGCTACCCGGCACCGATCACGCCGGTATTGCCACCCAGATGGTGGTAGAGCGCGACCTGAAGCGGCAGGGGCTGAGTCGGCACCAGATCGGGCGGGAGGCCTTCATCGAGAAAGTCTGGCAGTGGAAGGACAAGCACGGCAACCGCATCAGCGAGCAGACCCGGGCCCTGGGAGCCTCGGTGGACTGGCGCCACGAGCGTTTCACCATGGACGAGGGCCTGAGCAAGGCGGTGCGGGAGGTGTTCGTTCGCCTTCACGAGGACGGACTCATCTACCGCGACCTGCGCCTGATCAACTGGTGCCCGCGCTGCCAGACGGCCCTTTCCGACCTGGAAGTCGACCTGGAACCTACCGCCGGCCAGTTGTGGACCATCGCCTACCCGGTGGCGGGCCGGCAACGACGCCTGGCGGTGGCCACCACCAGGCCCGAGACCATGCTGGGCGACACCGCGGTGGCCGTCCACCCCGAGGATGAACGTTACCGGGACCTGGTCGGCCAGCAGGTAGAGCTGCCGCTGACCGGACGGCGGATTCCCATCATCGCCGACGCCGAGCTGGTCGACCCGGAATTCGGTACCGGTTGCGTCAAGGTGACTCCGGCCCACGACTTCAACGATTTCGACACGGGACGGCGGCACGGGCTGGAGACCATCAGCGTCATCGACACCAGCGGGCGCATGACCGACGAGGCGGGTGCCGAGTTCGCCGGGCTGGATCGCTTCGCGGCCCGGGAAAAGGTACTGGCCCGGCTGCAGGAGCAGGACCTGCTGGTGAATACCGAGGAATACCAGGTGGAGCTGAGCCGCTGCCAGCGTTGCCGGGAGATCGTCGAACCCCTGCTCAGCAAGCAGTGGTTCGTCAAGGTGGAACCGCTGGCCCGGCCGGCCATCGAGGCGGTGGAACAGGGTCGCACGGTTTTCATTCCCCGCCACTGGGAGAAGGTCTACTTCGAGTGGATGCACAATATCCGTGACTGGTGCATTTCCCGCCAGCTGTGGTGGGGCCACCGCATTCCCGCCTGGTTCTGCCCCTGTGGCGGGACCGTCGTGGCTCGCCAGGCTCCCGAACGCTGTCCCCGCTGCGGCAACCAGCAACTCGAGCAGGACGAGGACGTGCTGGATACCTGGTTCTCCTCGGCCCTGTGGCCGTTTTCCACCCTGGGCTGGCCCGAACGCACCCGCCTGCTGGAGACCTTCTATCCCACCTCGTTGATGGAGACGGGATTCGACATCATCTTCTTCTGGGTGGCGCGCATGATGATGATGGGGCTGCGCTTCATGGGCGAGGTGCCCTTCCGCACCGTCTACCTGCACGCCATGGTGCGTGATGCCCAGGGACAGAAGATGTCCAAGACCAAGGGCAATGTCATCGATCCGCTGCAGGTCAGCGAGCAGTCGGGTGCCGATGCCCTGCGCTTCACCCTGGCCTCGCTGACCGCCCAGGGCCGGGATATCAAGCTCAGTACCGAGCGGGTGGAAGGCTACCGGCATTTCATCAACAAGATCTGGAACGCCGCCCGTTTCACCCTGATGAACCTGGGGGATTTTCAGCCCGGCGCACCAGCCCGGCCCGGGCAACGTTCGCTCTACGATCGCTGGATCCTCACCCGTACCAGCCGCACCGTGGAGCGGGTTCGCCAGGCACTGGACGGCTACAAGATCAACGAGGCCTGCTCCAGTCTCTACAACTTCTTCTGGCGTGAACTGTGCGACTGGTACCTGGAACTGGTCAAGCCCACCCTGGCCGGAGAAGGGGGCGCGGAGGCACGGGCCGAGTGCCAGCGGGTACTGGTGCGGGTGCTCGATACGGCACTGCGCCTGCTGCATCCCTTCACGCCCTTCGTCAGCGAGGAGATCTGGCAGAAGCTGCCGCTGGTTCGGGAAGCGGGTTCGTACCTGGCCACCGCCGACTTTCCCCGGGCCGGGGATCTCCAGCGCGACGAGGAGGCCGAAAGAGCCGTACAGCTGCTGATAGATGCCGTGACCGGGGTGCGCAACATCCGCGGCGAGAACAACCTGCCCCCGGGCAAGCCGCTGACCGCCCACCTGCTCAGTGCCGACGCCGAGGTGCGCGCGGTGCTCGAGCAGCACGCCGGCACCATTGCCAACCTGGCCCGCCTGGAAGAACTGGTGGTGGGACAGCCCGGGCAGCGGCCCGCCCGTGCGGCCGTCTACGTGGCGGAGAAACTGGAAGTATGCGTGCCCATGACCGGGCTGGTGGATTTTGGCGCCGAGCGGCAACGCCTGGAGAAGGAATTGAAGAAGATCGACGGCGAGCGCCGCCGTAGCCAGGGCAAGCTGGCCAACGACAAGTTCCTGGCCCGGGCACCGGCCGAGGTGGTGGCCAAGGAGAAGGAAAAGCTGGCCGAGTTCGAGGCCCGGATGGAGAAATTGAAGCGAGCACTGGAGCAGTTGCAGCAGTGGTCGGCGGAGGAGTCGTGAACCAGGCCGTGTCGGGAAGCTGGCAGGCGCTGGTGGACCTGGCCCTGGCCGAGGACCTGGGCAGCGGCGACATCACCTCCCTGTCCGTGCTGGGACCGCGGGCGCGGGCGCGGGCCCACCTGGTGGCACGCCAGGGCCTGGTCCTGGCCGGCCGCGAGGTGGTGGAGGCCGTCTTCCGGCGCCTGGACGAGCGGGTACAGGTGAGCTGGCGGGTGGCCGAGGGCCGGCAGGTGGCCGCCGGGCGTTCCCTGGGCCAGCTGCGCGGACCGGCCCAGGCCTTGCTGGCCGGGGAGCGCACCGCGCTGAACTTCCTGCGTCACCTGAGCGGGATCGCCACGCTGACCAGGAGCTATGTACAGGCCCTGCGCGGCAGCGGCTGCGTCCTGCTCGACACCCGCAAGACCACTCCCGGCCTGCGGGTGCTGGAGAAGGCCGCGGTACGGGCCGGCGGCGGGCGCAATCACCGCCTGGGACTGTTCGACGGGGTGATGATCAAGGACAACCACATCGCCGCGGCCGGCTCCATCGCCAAGGCGGTGGCGGCAGCGCGCCGGCGGGCTCCTCCCACCCTGAAGATCGAGATCGAGTGCAGCAACCTGCGCCAGGTACGCCAGGCGCTGGCGGCCGGGGCCGACATCATCATGCTGGACAACATGTCCCCGGCGCGCATGAAGCGAGCCGTGGAGGTCATCGCCGGCCGCGCCCTTACCGAGGCTTCGGGCAATATTACCCTGGATAACATCCGCCAGGCCGCGCAGGCGGGGGTGGACTTCGTGTCGGTGGGAGCGTTGACCCACTCGGCTCCTGCAGCCGACATAGCCCTGGAGTTCCTGCCCGGGTGACGGTCATGGACCTGGTAGAGCTGGCGGAACCGCGCCTGCGGGTACTCGAGCGAACGACTTCCAGCAACGACGAGGTACGTTCCTGGCTGGAGCAGGGTGGGGCCGACGGGGTCACCGTAATCGTCGATTTCCAGACCCGGGGCCGGGGACGACTGGGGCGGAGCTGGAGCGCTCCGGCCGGGGTCAACCTCAACCTGTCGCAGGGATTCCGGGCACCCGGCGAAAGCCTGAGGTTGCTGCCGGTGCTGGGGGCGCTGGCGGTGCGCCAGGCGGTGGCTCGCTTTCTGCCCCCGGTGCTGCGGGTGGGCATAAAGTGGCCCAACGACATCGTGGTGCTGGGTCGCAAGCTGGCCGGCATCCTGGCCGAGTCCTTCTCGCTTGGCGGGGGACCGGCGGCGGTGCTGGGGATCGGTGTCAACCTGAACACCGCGGCCGGGCAGTTTCCCACCGGCCTCAGGCGCCCGGCGGCTTCGCTGCGCATGCTGGGCGGCCGCCGGGTGGAGCGGGCGGGGTTCGCCCGCGAGTTGCTGGATACGCTGACCGACTGGCGCCGTGTCTGGCGGGAGCGTCCCCGGCGGTTGGTGGCCGAGTTCGCCGCGCACTGCATCACCATCGGCCGGAGAGTGCGGGTGGAGCCGCCGGGCAGGGAACACTTTATCGGTCTGGCCTGCGGCGTCGACCCGACCGGGCAACTGCTGGTTTCAGACGAGCAAGGTGCCACCCACCTGGTCACGGCCGGAGACGTGGTGGATATCGGCCCGTGACTGTGATATGGAATTGAAATGACGGGATTTTTCCTTCAGCGGGCGACGCCGGGAAAGAGGAATCATGAAAAAAGAGAAGGAGAGTGGGAAAATGCTGCGCGTTACCGTGATCTGCATGGTGGTAATCTCTTTCGTGGCCAGGGCTGCTGCCGAAGGGCCCATCGTGGCGGTCTTCGACATGGAGGACCAGGGATCCGGGCTGGAGCACACCGTGCTGGTCCGCCTGACCGACTACCTGGCTACCCGGCTGACGGAGGGTGGCTATCGCGTCATTCCTCGCAGCCAGGTCAAGGAACGCCTGCTGGAGGCCAAGAAGGAATCGTACAAGAAGTGTTACGATCAAGGCTGCCAGATAGAACTGGGCCGGGAACTGGCCGCCCAGAAGTCCCTGGCCACGACCATTCTCAAAATCGGCGGCGAATGCCAGTTGACATCGGTTCTGTACGACCTGAAAAAGTCCACCACCGAACTGGCCGCTTCCGCCGAAGCTCCCTGCGAGGAAAAGGCATTGCTGGAGGCCTTGAAAAAGGTTGCCGCCAAGTTGGCCAAGCCCCTGTCCGAGGGAGAGATATCCGCCGAGGCAGCCAGGGAGACGCTCCAGGTAATGACCCGCCTGGAGCAGCTAAAGAAAGAGAAGCGGAAACTGGAGGCCGAGGCCCGGGCTGCCGAGGAGAAGCGCCGGGAGGAAGAGAAAAAGCAGCAAGAACTGGCTGCCAGGGCCGAACAGGCCCGGCGCGAGGCCGAACGAGCCCAACAGGAAGCCGAACGGGCTCGGCAGGAGGCCGAGCGAGCCAGGAGGGAGGCCGAGGCGACACGCAGCGAGACCGCGGCCAGCAGGGCCTTCTGGGCTCGTTTCAAGGATTCCCTGCGCTTCGAGATGGAGATACGAGGAGACTTCTGGGGAAACGAGTTCGTCGGTGAAGAGGGTGGATACTTCGATTCGTCGGCGGAAATCGATCACAACGAGACCCTCCTCTACCGGGGCAGCCAGGACAACCCCGATGTTCCGGATGCCTACATCAACGGACGCAAGCTTACCGGGCAGATAGGGGTGGGTGGCAGGCTGGGCCTGCGCATGATGAAGTATCACACCGTATTTCTGATCGTAGACTACCTGTGGCAAGACTGGGCGGGCGATACCCGCGACGGCCAGTTGCTCGACTGGAGCCTGAGCTTCGGCGTCATCCGGGTTGGTGGCGGTTACCGTTTTTCCTATCCCTTGCTGGGCTGGTTGGAACCCTATATCGAGGCGGCCATGGGGGCTGACATCTATCTGCCGACCACCGCCGCCCGCCGCCACGGTGACGAGGTTACACTCGAGCCGTTGGATGAATCACCGCTGGCAGTCATGCTGGGAGCCGGCGTGCGCTTTTCTTTTCTCGATCACCTCTATGCCAGTATTGGTTACCTGTGGGACCTCCCCATCGGAAAGCTGACCTGCAGTTCCTGGTTGCTGGCAGCGGGCGCCTACTTCTAGCTACGCCCCAGTATCATGGTGCCACCCACATGGCTGCGCACGTGACTTCGGTCGGGGATGTGTAGGAGAAGAGTTAATAGACGGATCTGGTTGGTAGAAGCATCCAGACAAGATATGATAACGTAGTACGGTGCGGCGCGAGGTTGGTTGACTTCGAAAACTCAGCACGAGAGAGGGAAAGTAAATGAAGGGAAAATGGTTGTTGTTACCGCTAGTTGTCCTAATCAGTGCCTGTGGTGGCAGCAGTGGTGGTGGAGCTGCCTTTCTGGAAAGTTGTGTCGACGCGGGAGATTGTGCCAGCGGCCTGGCATGCATGGGAGGGATTTGCCTGCATGACGATGCCTGCAGCAATCTTGGTTGCGACTGGAATACCGAGGTATGCGTGACCGATCGGCAAGGTAACGTCGGCTGCGTTCCCAGTTGCATAGATCGACCCACTGCCTGCGCGGACATCGATCCGGAGTTGATGAACTCGCATCCAGTTGTCGGTTACTGGAGGGCTCCCGGTACTGGCGAGGTGAGACCCTTTGCTGTCTGTGCCTGTCTGGACTATGGCTGTCCATCGTGCCCGGATGGGCAAATGTGTATGGCCAATGCGAACGATGATTCGCCCGAGAGACAGAATGTTCAAAACGCCATCTTTCCCTCTGATTTCGTTTCCGGAGGAGGTACCTGTTATCCTCGCCCATGAGAAAAGAGCGCGGCTCCGCCCCGGGGGAGATCACCCGGGAGCCGGGGCCGGTTCCTTGAAGGCCAGGGGAGGAGGGAAGCAGTTTTCGGGGAACTGCACGTCGAGTTCTCCTGCCCGCAGTCTGGCTGCGGCCTGGCGGTAGGCGTTTGCGAACCAGCGGTAGCCCAGCATGAATCGCTTGCGGGTCCGGGCGTCGCTGGCGTGACACGGTGGCGCCGGGCTTCGCTTGATCTGTCCGGGCCGACGGTGCGGCGACTGCTTGAGCACTTTCTTCACCCCCAGTACCCGTGCTCCGCCTCTACCGAACTGCTGCCGGGTCTGCTGTTCGATCTCCTCTACCAGCTGCCGGTACCACG
>QMME01000182.1 GCA_003647095.1 Deltaproteobacteria bacterium | reverse complement strand
GTCCTGGACGAACGACTCGCGCCCGTCGAAGGGTTTCACCGCCGTGACCAGCCCGGTGACGGTGAAAAAGACATCGGGGTCGTTTTCGAACAGGTCGGGCACCAAGCTGGCGTCGGCGTCGGCCCGCACCGTGGCGATGTCCACGATGCCGGCCAGGAAGCGGGCCGAGTCGTCGGCGGCGATGTCGGTGACGGCGTCGCGCACCCCGCTCACCGTCAGGGTGGTCAGATCACCGTCGTTGAGACCGGCGATGCCGGTGAGGTGGACCACGCTGGCATCGCTGCCGTCCAGGACGGCGGCGGTAGGGGTGATATCGCTGCCGCCGGCGTTCAGGGTGTAGTTGCCCACCTGCTCGGCCGAAACCTGTTCCACGGCGGTGTTGAAGACCACGTCGATGGCGGTGGCATCCAGGCAGTGGACGTGGGCCACCTCGGGACCGGGCAGGGGGCCGAAGATCGAGTTCTGCGCTCCCGGGGTGCCGTTGATGGGGCTGGCGTTGGCGTCGGTGCCGTTGATGGTGACGCCGTCGTTGGTGCCCCAGTTGGCGGGCAGGGTGCCGGGAAAGGTGGGATCGCGCCTCTCCATGGTGCTGTCGGTGGAATTGTCGCCGGCGTACCAGCCGTTGGCGCAGTCGACCAGGTCGATGGAGTTGTCGTTGTCGTCGAACAGTTCCAGCGAATCGCCGCTGTTGCCCAGGCTGATGTCGATGACGGCATCGGCGGTGATGTCGCCGATGGCCCCCTCGTTGTCCTCGATGACGAAGTAGCCGCCGGCGGGAATGGTGCAGTCGCCGCCGGCGCAGTTGGACGAGTCGAGGATGTAGGTGGTGCTGCCGTCGTCGAGGATGTACCAGCCGTTGAGATCGATGTCGGCAGCGGTGGTGTTGTACAGCTCCAGCCACTCGTCGCCGGTATTGGAGGTGCCCATCCAGGCCACCTCGTTGATGACCACGTCACCGGGACCGGCGGCCAGGGCCGCGCCCGCCAGGCAGATCATTGCCACAACGATTGCCGTTTTCCTCATTTTCTCTTCTCCTCTGTCAATGGATCGTTTCCCCGAAACGTCATCGCCCGCTGATATTGGTGTCGGGGTGGGTGGGTGTCAAGGGTTCATTGGAATATCGATTCCTTACAGGCGAATCTTCTTCCAGGAACCACCGGCGAATTTCCAGGCCATGATGGAAGACAGCAGCACGATGTAGCTGGCCGTGGCCACCCAGGCGCCCAGCAGTCCGAAGCGCAGCACCACCGCCAGCAGGTAGGAAAGCGGTACCAGGCACAGCCCGTGCATGGCCATCTCCGCCAACATGACGAACTTGGTGGCTCCGGCCCCGAACAGCGCCTGCACCAGTATCAGGCCGGCGCTCATCAGCGAGGTCACCGCGCCCATCAGGCGCATGGGGGCGATGGCGATGCTTATGACCTGCTCCTTGTCGGTGAAGATGCCCAGAAACATGTGTGGCCAGGCGATCACCGCCAGGCCCAGGGCGCCCATGATCCACATGCCCAGTTTTACCGACTCCCAGCCGTAGCGCTCGGCCATGCGCATGTCCCCGGAACCCATGGACTGGCTGACCAGGGTGGCGGTGGCGGTTCCGAAGGCGATGGAGGTCATGAACACCAGCATCAGGAAGGAGATGATCACCCAGGTGGCGCTGGTGGCCAGGTCGGGGCTGGACAGGGCATGTCCCTGCAGCATGGGACCGAGCACGGGAATGAAGCCCAGGGGAGCGAACCAGTCGGGTTCCGGGTGCAGGTGGCCGGTAACCCACATGAAGAACTGGAAGCCGCTCATGACGAATATGGTGGCCAGCCCCGAGGGTACCGACAGGCGCACGATCTCGCTCGCCAGCGGGAGCTTCAGGTTGCCCAGGCGGTAAACCCGGTAGTGACGGCGGATGTCGCCCTGGACGCTCCACAGGAGCATGATGGCCAGGCCCACGTAGGTGGAGATCACCGAGGCCAGGGCCGCGCCTTCCACTTCCAGGCGCGGGAAGCCCAGCAGGCCGAAGATGAGCACCACGTTGAGGAAGGCGTTGAGGACGTTCATGACGATGGAGGCCACCATGTGTACGTAGGTCTTGCCGACGCCGTCGAAGAACCCCTTGTAGGCGATGGTAGTGACCATGGAGAAGATGCCCAGCATGCGCAGCCGGCAGTAGGCCGAGCCCAGGCGCACTACGTTGGGATTGGGGTTGAGCAGGCCGAAGATGTCGGGGATGAACAGGTAACCGAGGATGGATACGCTCAACCCCGATCCCGCGGCGATGAGCATGGAGTTGCTCAGTACCCGGCCGGCCAGCAGCGGCTGGCCCTCGCCGATGCGCCGGGCGGTGATGGCCTGGGTACCGATGGCAATGGCGGACAGGAAGCCGCCGATGGCCCAGAACAGCGGCAGGCTCACCCCGATGCCGGCCACCCCGTCTATACCGGTGGCACCGGGCAGGCGGCCCACCATGGCGGTGTCCAGCAGGTTGATGGCCGTCTGCGAGAGCATGGCCAGGATCACCGGCCCCGCCAGGGCGGCGATCCGTTTGCTCAGTTGTAGTTCGGGCAGCAGGCGCATGGTCACCGGTCCGGCGCCAAGCTACAGCAGCCGGCCGGGGGGATGCAAAGGGTTTCTTCCCGGCGGGGGGAACGCGCGGATGCCGCCGCCCCACCCGGGCCGTTGCTCGACCGGGTTCACTGGAATTTCCGGCCGCTGGCGGATTGAAGGTTCATGGTTATGACCGTTTTCCGGTTGCGGTTTTTTTATTGACAAGGTAGGTGGGATAAGCTAATTCGTTGCCGAGCAAGGATATTCGCCACGGGGAGGCTTTTCCGTGGCCAAACGGAAGTGTTGGCAGCTGTACGGCGCAGGCCGTCGTTCCAGGAGGGTACGCGGATGAAACAGACGGGCAACCGAATCAAGATGCTGGCGTGGCTGGCGGGCGGTCTTCTGGCTATTTCCCTGGTGGGCAGCGGCTGCCGGCCGGATTTCCCCAAGTGTCGCGACGACGACGACTGTGCCGCCGAAGAGGGCAACACCACCCTGCTCAAGTGCTGCAACGAGCTGTGCGTCGAGTGCTGCCAGGACGCCGATTGCGGGCAGGAGCGTCCCAAGTGCAAGGAAAACCGCTGCGTCGAGTGTATCACCAACGAGGACTGCCCCGAGGACAAGCCCTTCTGCGAAAACGAAAAGTGCCAGTACGAGTGCGAGATCGACTCCGACTGCGAGGCCCGCGGCAAGGCCGGCATGATCTGCAAGGAGCACAAGTGCCAGTGGGAGTGCGAGGCCGACAGCGATTGCGCGGAAGGCATGGAGTGCAAGGATCACCACTGCGTGCCCAAGTGCAAGTGCCAGTCCGATGCCGACTGCCCCGAGGGCAAGATGTGCCAGGACTGCGAGTGCATCGACAAGCCGCAGTGCGAGATGCAGACCATCCACTTCGATTTCGACCGCTACAACCTGCGCTCCGAGGACCGGCAGATCCTGGACGCCAACGCCGAGTGCCTGCGCCAGCGATCCGACATGAGCGTCACCATCGAGGGTCATTGCGACGAGCGCGGCACCGAGGAATACAACATCGCCCTGGGCGACAAGCGGGCCCGCGCCGCCAAGAAGTACCTGATGAACCTGGGTATCAGCAAGAGCCGCCTCAACACCATTTCCTATGGTGAGGGTCGCCCGGTGTGTACCGAGAGCAGCGAGGACTGCTGGGCGCAGAATCGCCGGGCGGAGTTCGTCGAGCGGTGAGCTGCCCCGGCCCAGTGCAGGAAACCAGGAGCGGAGCCCCCGGGGGGCGCCGCTCTTTTTTTGGCTGCCTGGTGGCCTGGCTGATCCTGGGCCTGGCCGGTGGCGGTTGCTGGGTCAAGAAGGAAGTCGGCCAGCGCCTGCAGGCCGACATCACTGCCCTGCAGGCCGAGCTGGGAGTGGTCAAGGATGCCCACCAGAAGCAGAAACAGCAACTGCGCCAGCGCATCGAGGAGGCCGACCGGCGCATCGCCGAGCTGGTGAAGATCATCGAGGACTACCGCCGGGCCATGGGGCGCAGCGCCGCCGACTTCGGGGTGGACATCGATCGCCTGCGCGAGGAACTGATGGGGTTGAAGGGGAGGGTGGAGGTGCTGGAGTACGAGCTGGGGCGGCTCAAGCAGGCCAGCCAGCAGCAGCAGGAAAAGCCTCCCGCGGACCAGGACGGTGGCACGGCGGCAGCGGCCGCCTCGCAGCCGGCAACGACGGTGCCCACCCAACCGGCCGATCCCCTGGCCGCCATCAAGCGTCCGGAAAAGAAGGAGGCCTTCTACAAGCTGGCCCATGGCCTGCTCGAGGCCGGACAGACGGCGGCGGCCCGGCAGTTGTTCAAGGAATTTCTCGCCAAGTGGCCCGACGATGCCTATTCCGACAACGCCTTGTACTGGATCGGCGAGAGCTACTATGCCGAGGGCGACTTCCGGCTGGCGGCGCTGACCTTCCAGAAGGTGCGCACGGGTTTTCCCAAGGGAGACAAGGCCGGTGACGCCCTGCTGAAGCTGGGCTATTGTTTCTATTCCATGGGCCGCTACCAGCAGGCCCTGCCTTTCCTGGAAAAGTTCGTCCAGGATCATCCCCGCAGTTCCCTGGTCGCCCAGGCGAAGAAAAAAATCCGCGAGGCCCGGCGCCTGGCCAGGAAGAAAAAGTCATCGAGGAGGAATCGATGAACCAGGTCAGCAACGTCCTGGCAATCGGCCTGCTGTTGCTCGGCGCCGCCGGTGCCCCGGCCCAGGAGCGTAGTCCCAACACCGACGATGCCTGTTTCAACGACCATGCCGGCCTGCTCAACCGCGCCGACCAGCGGCGACTGCACAAGCTGTGCCGGCGGGCCGAGCGCGACGGCATCGCCATGATGCTGGTCACCGTTGCTTCCCTGGATGATTTCCGACCCCGGCCCCTGAGTATCGATCATTTCGTGGATACCATTTTCAACGAGTGGGACGTCGATTACGAGAAGGGACGCGACGCGGTGCTGCTGTTCGTCTCCCGCCGGGAAAACGAATACCGGGTGGTGATGGGTGATGCCTATCCCGACAAGCTGCGCGGCCGGGCGGTGGGGGTCATTCGCCGGGTGCTGGTACCGGCGGCTCGACGCCGGCATTATTCCAGCGGACTGCGCCGGGCCATGGACGCCATCTACCGGCGCGTCGTCAAGCCCCACGTGATCCAGAAGAAGAAGGAAGCCAGGCGCCGGCCCCGTCGCGGGGTTATGCAGGGGCCCTGAGTGCAGATCCCGGGCAACTGCTCACCCGTTTCTTTCCTGTATCGTCATGTCCCACAATTTGACAGCGCTGGCTGTCTCTAATAAATAGTTGGGTGACAAGGTGTTATTGAAATAGCGGGTTGGTCAAGTGGCGCGAAAAAACCTACTGGTGGTCGATGGAGATCCCAAGTCCCTGCGGGTGATGGAGGTCAGCCTGCGCAAGGCCGGCTATTCCGTCACCACCGCCGTCAACGGCGAAGACGCGCTGGAGAAAGTGGCCATCTCGGTCCCCGATCTGGTCATTTCCGACACCAAGATGGAGGTGATGGACGGGTTCGAATTCTGCCGGCGTCTCAAGGACAACCCTTCCTGGAGCGGCATTCCCTTCATCTTCCTCACCAACCAGAAATCGGTGGAAGACAAGATCCGCGGCCTGGAACTGGGCGTGGACGACTACCTCACAAAGCCCATCTACATCAAGGAAATCATCACCCGGGTCACCATCCTCTTGCAGAAAAAGGAACGCGACAAGCTGCAGTTGCGGGATCGCAAGACCAGCTTCGCCGGCAGCATCGACGACATGGGGGTGGTGGACATCATCCAGACCATCGAGCTGGGGCGCAAGACGGGCATCGCCCACTTCTCCTCGGGAGACGATCCGCCCCGCACGGCCGAGGTGTTTTTCCGCAACGGCAAGGTCATCGATGCCCGCATGGGAAGGCTGCAGGGAGAAAAGGCCGTATACCGGCTGTTGCTCTGGAGCAGCGGCACCTTCGACATCGACTTTCGCTCCTCGCTAAACCACCCCGATAATATTACTCTCTCCAGCCAGGGCCTGCTCATGGAGGGCATGCGCCGGGTGGATGAATGGGGACGCATGCTCGAGCAGTTGCCTCCCCTGGAGACGCGCTTCGAGGTCGATTACCACGAGTTGTCGGAGCGGCTGAGCGAAATCCCCGACGAGATCAACGCCATCCTGCGCTTGTTCGACGGCAAGCGCAGCCTGTTGCAGGTTATCGACGACAGCGATTTCGACGACCTGGAGGCCATGAACGTAATCTCCAAGCTCTACTTCGAGGGCTTGATCTACGATTCCTCGCACAAGAGCGGCGAAGAGGGTGCCCCGGTCTCCATGACCGAGTGGATGTCCAAGCCGCCGCCGGCGGAAAGATCTCAACCTCCCGCGGAGGCCGGGCCGGAGGCAGAGCCCGATACCGGTCGGGAAGCCGCAGTGCCTGCCGAGACCGAGGCGACCTCCCCGGTGCCGGCGGAGCCGGAAACCGAGTCTTTCCCGGAGCCCGGGCCCTCCCCGGAGCCCGAGTCCGTCACGGAGCCCGACTCCGCAGCAGGCCCGGATCCGGGGACGGACCTTTCCGAAGCCACCTTGCCGTCCGAAAGTCGTTCCACCCTGGCCGACACTCCGGCGGCCAAGCTGGTAGCGGAACAGAAGGTGCAGATCCAGCAACTTCCGGATGAGCAGGCCGCCGCCGAGGGGGGGGAAAGCTGGGTGGTGGTGGAGAAGATGGGCGACGAGTTCCGGCTCTCCGGGGAAGGCCTGGCCGATACCGGGGCGCCGGAGGCACCGCCGGATAGTGAGCCGGACGCGCGGGAGGCGGCAACCCAGGAGCCGACCGAGGATCTTCCCTCGTTTGCCGCCGTGGAAGAGGATGGCGCCGGCCAACCGGCCGCTCCTCCGGAACCGGTGTCCTCTCCTGAAGCGGCTGCTCCTGAGGAAGCGGATGCCACCGAGCCGGCCGCGCCGGCGGCCGAGCCAACGCCGGAGGCCCCGGCCGGCGAAGAAGTCATCGAGCTCACCCGCAAGAAACAGCCTCCCGATGCCCGGCCGGAAGACATCGTCGAAGACATGCTCACCCTGATGCGTCCCCGTCCCGGGGAGGCGGCGGCCGCGGCGGCGGGTGCCCGGCAAGTCGAGAACGAGACGGCGGCGGCTCCGCCCGATACCGCCGAGCAGGGCTTCTTCAGGGCTGCTCCCGTGGCGGCACCGCCGCCGGCACCGGCCGGCAACTGGTGGAAGTACCTGCTGGTGTTGCTACTGGTCGGCGGCGGCCTGGGTGCCGGCGGCTTCTGGCTCTACGGTTGGATGAACCGGGGCGGCGGCCGGGCGGGCGGAGCCGATACCGGCCGATCCGGGGCTTCTCCGCCGGCCGGGCCGTTATCGCCGGGGATCGGAAAACCCGACGGCGGTGCCGTCGATGCCGGGATCCTGGCCGGTGCCGACACCGGTGCCGGCCTTCCGGCCGACCAGGCTGAACCGGCCGGACCCGGCATCGGGAACCTGCCCCGCCTGGTCAGTGGTGGCGACAAAGACAAGCTGGTGGCAAAGACGGCGTCGGCCCCGGTGAAGAAACCCCCGGTGGCCCCGGTGAAGAAGCCCCCGGTGGCCCCGGTGAAGAAGCCCCCGGTGGCCCCGGTGAAGAAGCCCCCGGTGGCCCCGGTGAAGAAGC
>QMME01000181.1 GCA_003647095.1 Deltaproteobacteria bacterium | reverse complement strand
TCATGACGGGGGGGGTGTTCACCGCTGCCGCCAAGGAGCGCTTGCGCCGCAAGGCGGTGATGCTCATCGAAAAACCCTTTTCCCCGACTGGGCTGCGAGAGACCATCTTCGACCTGCTGGGCCTGGAGGTTGCCGTCAACCGGAAGGACGATACCATGCCTGCCGGAGGGCAGGACTAGAAGTCATTGCCCAGCAGCCGGCCGATGGTTTCCACCAACTGGCGCAGCTTGATGGGCTTGGCCAGGAACATGTCGGCGCCGGCCTGCAAGGCCCGGCGCCGGTCTTCGTCGCCGCCGGAACTGACCACTATGATGGGAATGTCCTTGGTGGCCGGAGTTTCGCGCACTCGCTTGATGAGTTGCTTGCCGTCCATCACCGGCATGTAGAGATCGAGGACGATCAAGTTGAAGGATTCCTGCTCCAGCAATTTCCAGGCGTCGGAACCGTTTTCTGCCTCGCACACCACGAAGTCCATGCTGTTGTCACGGCTGCGCAGTAACTTCTGGATGCCGTAGCGGAACATGTCTCGCACCACCACGTTGTCTTCCACCAGCAGCACCCGGAAGGACTCTCCCTCGGCCACCGGCGGCAGCGGCCGTTGCAGCGGAGGAGTGTCCTGCGGCTCGTCCTGCTGTTGCAGGCGGGTCACCAGCACGGAAAGCGGCCGGTGATCCCCGGGCTCGCCGATCACCTCCACCCCGATGCCGACGGGTTCGCCGCCACCGGCGGGGCGGCGCCAGGTTACCCGTCCACTCAGCGGTATGGGGCTGAGCAGGCCCGGAAAGGAGATCTCGAAGTCGATGATGTCACCCTCGGAAAAGGGTTCCTCGGTGGCGATGAACAGGCCACCGCTGGAGACATTCTCGGTGTAATCAACCAGGAAATCACGGGCAGCCGCGTAACGCACCTTGAGCATGACATCGGTGCGACGAAACTTCCGTCTCTCTGCTCCGCCTGTACCCTCTTCCTCGTTCAATCCTTCATCCTCTACGTCAAGCCCTCGGCGAGGACAATATATTTAGACATACGCGGTATTGTCAAGCTGGGCTTTTGCTTGACAACTACCGCCCGGACACCGACGATCCGCCCATTGTTCGGGAGGTGCCTGGTGCAACCCATTCTGTTCTGGACCATAGGCGTGTTATCGCTGCTGGCCGCCCTGGCGGTGGTTTCTCTGCCCCGCCCCCAGCACGCCGTGGTGGCGCTGGTGATACTCATGGGCCTGGACGCCGTGGAACTGTTCCTGCTGCAGGCCCCGTTGCTGGCGGTGGAAACCATCGTGGTGGCCTCCGGAGCGGTATTGCTGGTGTGGAGCGTGCTGGTGCGCCGCCGCCGTGCCCGCCTGGGTGTGCCCGGACGCCGACGTTACAATGTCACCAAGTTGTTGTCTTTTTTCGTGGTGCTGGCGTTGGGCCTGGTACTGGTCGACGTGGTGCTGCAAGCTGCCGAGCCGCAGCCCCGGGCCGGGTCGGATGTCACCATGGTAACCGGGGCATTGCTGTCGCTGGTGCTGTTGCTGATCGCCGGTCCGGTTACCTGGTGGATATTGCGCCGGGCCCGTAGCAGCGAGGAGGGCGAGCAGGCGTGATTCCCGCTTCCCATGTGCTGTTGCTGGGCCTGGCCCAGCTGCTCATCGGCCTGCTGGGACTGGTGTTGCGTCGCGCCGGCCTGGTGGTGCTGGCTTCTGGTCTGGTCATGCTCGACGGGGTGATGCTCCTGTTCTGTGCCGGCATCGCCAGAACCGGCAGTACCTCCCAGGCCGAAGGCGTGGTGGTACTGGCCGTCATCGTGGCCGTGGCCCTGGTGGGGGCCGCCGTTCTCTATTCCTTTCATCGTTTCCGGCGGACGGTGGTGCTGGATGAGCACGACAGGTTGAGTAACTGATGGTATTTGCCCAAAACATGGCTCAGTGGCACTTGCTGATGTGGGTGGTGCCGGCTCTGCTGGCGGTGCTGTGCTCGGCGGTCGGCAAGCACCTGTCCCGGCCGGTGTTACTGGCCTTGTGCTTGAGCGGCGTGTCCTGGCCGCTGTTGCAGGCGCTGTCGGCCGGCGTGTGGTTTCTCTGGGGAGGCGGCCAGGCCACGCCGCCGCTGACCCTGGACGTCCCCGGGGGCCAGGGCTTGTTCGCCCTGGTGTTCGCCCTGGACGGGATGAGCAACTGGGCCGTGGCCCTGGCCAGCGCCCTGTCCCTGCTGGCCCTGGTGCAGGCGCTGGACATCACCCGTTTCTGGATAGGTCGGCATCGTTACTATGCCCTGGTGCTGCTGGTGGGAGCCTCGGCCAACCTGTTGTTCACCGCCCGTTCCATGTTGGCGGTGTTGTTCGGTTGGGAAGCGGTGGCCCTGGCGGGTACCTTCGCGGCCGGCTTCTGGGAACCGGAGGAGGGACGGGCCCGTACCGGTCTGCGCTGGCTGGTGTTCCAGCACATCGGCACGGTTTGCCTGGTAGTGGTGTGGCTGGTGCACGAGGCCGCACCCCTCCTGGCCGCCATCCTGCTGGTGTGTGCCTGTGCCATCAGGCTGGGGTTGCCACCCTTTCACGGCTGGGTCCCCGAGCATTCCCGTTCGCCCAGTTCGGCCCTGGCACTGGTACACTCGGTGGCCTCCTTGCTGGCTGGGATCTACCTGCTGCAGAAATCCTGGTCGTTGCTGGTGCCGGTGAGCTGGATCGTTCACCTCCTCTATGCCCTGGGTGGCGCGGCCGTGCTGGCCGGAGTGCTGGCCGCCTGGTTGCCGGGCCGCCCGGCCACGGCCCTGGCCTGGTTGTTCGTGGCTGCCGGAGGCCTGTTGACCATGGTGCAGGCGGCGGGTGACGCGGCAGCGGTACGCCTGTTGCTGACGGGGCTGGCCCCGGCCCTGGCCGGCGCGGTACTGAGTTTGGGAGGGGTGGTGGACTGGCTGGAGAGCCGGGATGTTCCCCGGGGAACTCCGCCGGGCCGTGCCCTGGTCTGGCTGGTGGCTGCACTGGCTGGCAGCCTGGCGATCTTTCCAGCCATCTCTGCACTGGCCCTGGGGCGAGCACTGTTGGCATTTCCCGCCGGAACCATGACCTGGGTGGGTGTGGCCGCGGCCGGGTTGTTTCTGGTGGCCGCCGGGCGCGTGCTGGCCGGCCTGGCCGGCACCCTGGCTGCCGACCTGGCCCAGAGGAATCGCGCGCCTGCCCGCCACGGGGGCTTGCTGGGGGCCGGCTGGCTGGCGGCCGGGGCCGGGCCGCTGCTGGGCCTGGCCTTGCTGGTCAGCCATTCTTTCAGTGGCCAGATCTTTGGTGGCGGCAAGGGATTGGCCTGGGGCGTAGCGCTGGGCGCCGGCCTGGTACTGGGCTGGTTGAGCGGATGGTTCTCCAGTGGTCCGAGCTGGAAGCCGGCGATGGCCGGAAGGCTGGTGGGGCGGGCTGCCAGCAGTGGCCTGGTGCTGGGGGAACTGGTAGTGCGCCTGCCGGTGGTCTTGCTGAGAATGGTGGGGGTGCTGGTATGGCGACTGGTGGGAGATTTCCTGCTGGACACGGTATTGGTGGGCACGGCGGTGGGAACCATCGAGGGTGTGGGGGCGGTGACCAGGTTGATACAGAACGGACGGGTCCAGCGATATGCCTTCGTACTGCTGGTGCTGGTGCTGGTGCTGGTCATGGTGTTGCGGGGCTAGGTCCATGGCGGAACACGACTTGACGGTAATCATGCTGGTGGCCGTGCCGGTTCTGGGTGCCCTGTTCACCTCCCTGTGCCCCGCGCAAAGCCGGCGGGCCGCTCGCCTGATAGGATTGCTCAGCTCCCTGACCACGCTGGGGATATGGGTCTACCTGCGGTTGGTGCTGCCTCCCCGGGGCTTGCTGATCGGGATACACGCCACCTGGGTGGAATCGCTGGGGGTTTCTTGCTTCCTGGCCCTGGATGCTCCCGGCCTGTTGCTGGCTGGCCTGGTGGCGGTGGTGGTGACGGCGGCCATGGCCGCCACTCGCCGGCAGGACGAGGACGCGCGTCGCTCGGTGCTGCTGTTGTTGCTGGCCGAAGGGGGCATGTTGGGCGTGGTGACGGCCTGGGACCTGTTGCTGTTCGTCATCTTCTGGGAAGTGACGCTGGTTCCCTTCTTCTTCCTCATGGGCCCGGGCCCGGAGCGACGCAACGTCAGCGCGGCCACTCGCCTGCTGGTGACCTCGGTGTCCAGCAGCGTGTTGCTGTGGGTGGGTATCATGGTGGTGGTGGTGCAGGCCGGCCGGCCCTTTACCTTCGACTTGCAGGTCCTGGGCCAGCGCCTGGCCGGTACCGGCCTGGCCGGTTGGGCCTGGTTGTTCGTCCCGGCCTTTCTCATGCGCCTGGCGGTGGTCCCCCTGCATACCTGGCTCCCCGTCGCGGTAGCCGGGGTGCCCACCTCGGCCGCCATGTTGCTGGTGGGGGCCGTGGTCCCCCTGGGTGGTTACGGCCTGTGGCACGTGTTGCACGGCCTGTCTCCGATGCACTATTTCGAGCTGGCCCCCTGGCTTACCTGGTTAGGAGTGATAACCGCCCTGGCCGGGGGAATGGCGGCCTTGGTGCAACGTGACCTGAAGCGCCTGCTGGCCTATGCCTTCATCAGCCAGTCGGGATTGATCTTGTGCGGGCTGGCCACGGCCACGGCACACTCGGCGGTGTGGCCCTTGCTGCTCTCGATGGGACTGACGGCGAGCGGTTTGTTTCTCTTCTCCGGGGTGATCTGCGCCGCCCGGGGATCGCAGCGAATACTGGACATGGGTGGCCTGTGGCGCTCGCACCCGTTCTTCTCCGGGCTGGCCTTTGCCGCCGTGGCCTCGGTAGCGGCAATACCCGGGACCCTGGGGTTCGTGGGCGTCGTGGGTGTACTCCAGGAGCTGTCAGGCAAGGTGCTGCTGGCCGCCTGCCTGGCAGCGGCGGGGGTGGTGATGGCCGGCATGGTGGTTCTGTGGGCCTATCGCTTCGTACTGGGAGGGAGTCACATCCCCGCGGTATGGTCCCACCAGCGCTGGCCGCTGCGGCGCCAGGTGGTGGTGCTGTTTGTCCTGGCGGTGTTGCTCCTGGCTTCCGGGGTCATGCCCGGCCTGGCTGCGGCGCCGGCGGCTGTTTCCGCCCGGGTGGCAACCCTGGTAGGTCAAGCGGGGGCACCGCGATGACCTGTACCCTGGTGCCCGTGTTCTCGCTGTTGCTGGCGGGCATGCTGCTGGTGCTGGTTCCCGGCCGGCGACGCTGGCGTCGGCCCCTGGCCGCCGGTATCATGGTGTTGACGGCCGCCTGGTTGGTGAGCGGTTGGTTGGAAGGAACGGCCGGGCTGCCGGCTGCCGGCTTTTGCCGCCTGTTGCAGTTGCTGGTGGTACTGGGCGGACTGGGGTCGCTGCTGTTGGGTGAAGACGATGCCGTGGCACCGGGGAGGGAGGGACTGTTGCTGCTGGCGGTGGCCGGCGCCTGCCTGGTCGCCCAGGCCGGTGACCTGCTCTCGGTTGCGGTGGCACTGTTCGCCTGCCAGTTGCCGTTGTGGGCCATGGCTGCTGCTTCCGGTGAGCGAGGTCGCGAGGGGGCCTTGAAGGCACTGGTTCTGGGAATGGTGGCCCTGGCCCTGGCCGGGGCCGGCGCCGCCATCTGGCTGGCCAAGGCCGGCAGCATCAGGCTGGTTGATCTCCAGGCCTTCTTGCAGACCGGTGGCTACGATCCCCTGGGAGCCAGCGGACTGGCCCTGTGGCTGTGCGGCATGGCCACGCTGCTGGCAGCGGTTCCGGTACACATGTGGGCCGTGGACTTCGTCGAGGCGCTGCCTCGCGGTGGCGCCATCTTCCTGATTGCCGGGGTGATGCCCGCCGGGGTGGGAGCGTTGGCACGGGTGTTGCTGGTCGGGTTCGGCACCGTGGCGACCCCGGCGAGCGGAGCGCCGGGGTGGGGAGAGGTTCTGCAGGTGGGCGGCCTGGTGGGATTGCTGCTGGCCGGTGCGGTAGCCCTGGGACAGCAGAAGCTCAGGCGCATGTTCGCCAACCTGGTCGCCGGCCAGGTGGGACTGGTAATGGTGGTGCTGGCTGCTGCCGGTTTCCTGGTTGCCAGCGCACCGCAGCTGGCGGAGAGGGCCACCGGCGCGGTGGTCTTCTTCCTGGTGATCCACGTGGTTACCTGGATGGGGCTGTTTCTGGCACTGCAACTGGTGGAATCCGGATCCGATGTTTGTGATATCTCCCACCTGCACGGGCTGGCCGGGCAGCGACCGTTGCTGGCCCTGGTGGTAGGCCTGGCCCTGGTGTGCGTTGCCGGCATGCCGCCGACGGCGGGTTTCTGGGCCCGCTGGCTGCTCCTGCAGGCCCTGGTGGATGCGGACCTGGTCACCACCGCCGTGGTGGTGGCCCTGAGCCTGGGATTGCAGCTGGTCATGAGCCTGGGGCTGGTGACGGCCATGTTCCGGCCCGGCGGTGCGGCGCTTCCCCGGAAACCGGCCACTGCCGGCTTGCTGGTCGTGGCCTGGTCGGTCTCCCTGGCCATGATCCTGGTGGGCTTGCTGCCGGGCCGGCTGGTGGACCTGTGCCTGGGCACGGTATCCGGATTGCTGGGAGGATAGCTCCTCAGCGGCCCCGGCGAGGCAAGGGCGGTGGCTGGGCAAGACCGGGATTGGTGGGATCGAAGCGGGCCTTGACGAATTTCCTGATCAACTGCTGGCTGGTAGCGTCCATGCGCAGGAAGCGTACTCCCACCCAGTCATCACCGGTGCCGGGCTGGCCTCGTTCCTGGTACATGACCTCGCCGGTGACGGTGATGTCCTGGTTGCTGCCCGGCAGGCGGAAAGACAGCTCCACCGGGCTGCCCACCGGGGGCAGCTTCTGCAGATGAACACCCACTCCTCCCTCCGACAGATCTCGCCCCAGGCCGTGCATGGTGCCGCGGGACGATTCCACCTTCACCTTGAAAGCGATGGGCACCCTGTTGGTGCGCCGTTTCTCGTATATGTTCGGCATCATTTGCCTCCTGGATCCTGGTGATTACTTGCTCCTGAGTACACGCACCTCGCCCTTGCGAATGGTGAGTTTCTCCCTGTCGAAGAACTCGGCCAGTGGTATCACGTGCTTGCGCGAACCCCCGACCATGCCCTTGAATTGCTGAGTGGTGATCTGACCGTGCTCCTGCAGGTGTCGTGTCAACCGCTGCCGCAGCTCGTCCAGGGCGGGGGCAGAGACGAACAGGTCGGCGCTGATGTGCACCAGTCGCTCGTTGCGAACCAGGTGGCGCAGCAGCTTCTCCACCTGTTCTGGTGGTTGGGAAAGGGTCTCCGCCACTTCCTTGAGCCGGGGAGGCAGCAGGCCGGCCTGCTGGTATCGTTTCCACAGGTCCTCGACCAGCCGGCCGTGTTTCCCATCGAGCTCCACCCGGTGTCCGGCCAGGTGCACCAGTTCCCCTTGTTGTTCCAGCCGACCGGTCTGGCGACCCTGGTCGAGCAGCCGCCGCAGCAGCTTGGCATCGATGTCCCGGCCCAGGGAACTGCGCAGCTGCTCGGCCGGCATGCCCGGTAGCAAGGGCTCGGCGGCATGGAACTCGCCCAGTAGCCGCTCGGCCTTTTCCAGCAAAGAGGTGAGCACTTCGGCCGCCAGCACCCGGCCGAAATCGTCATCCAGGATGACCACCTGGCCGGCCGGCGCGGCATCTGCTTCCGTGGCGCCGGCCTGCTTAACGCCTCGCTGCCCTCCGCTGCTCGGCAAGCTCGCAGCTCCGGACAGCTTCGCCTGCGCGGCCGGCGCGGCATCTGCTTCCG
>QMME01000180.1 GCA_003647095.1 Deltaproteobacteria bacterium | reverse complement strand
GCCGGGGAGTCGGTTCGTTGTGCGCAATGCTTTGATATTATTTGTAAAAACAAGAAACAGAGGGCGTTGCATTGGCAACTGACTGGAAAATCGTGACCTTACGCTGGGCCTGTCCCCGCCTTTTGCGCTTTTTGGGCAACTGTCCGACTCTTGCCGGGATGAATTGACAGCCTCCCGGCAACGTAATAACGTTGACACATAGCAAGGCACCTCGAGATGGCACCGGAACCCAGGTCATGAGCCGCCCCGGGGCGGCGGAGGGTGGCAGACATGAAGGCGCGCCGGAAATCATTCATGCTGGCCGGCCTGGCCCTGGCCGGCCTACTGTTCTTGTTTCCCCGCCCCGGCCGGGCCGGAGAACCGCTGGTGGTAAAGGACAGTGACGGCAATTTCCGGCCGGCGGTGGCGGCCGAGTGGGCGCGCCTGGGCAAGACGGTGCGCATGGTGCTGCGCAGCGGGGTGGTGGCCGGGCAGGTGGCCGGGCAGATATCCGCCGGCATCGCCCCCTGGACGGTCGAGGCCAGCGACGACTCCACCCTGGTCTTCCGCGGGGAGAATCTCCAGGAAGGGGCATTGCTGGAGAAGCTGGCCGGACTGCCGGTGGAACTGGGCAAGAACACGGAGGTGGCCCAGCTGGCCGAGCTGAAGGATTCCCTGGGACCGGCCCTGGGAGACCTTTCCAGTGCCGGCTCCATCCGCGCCAGCAAGAAGGTCCAGTTGCCGGCGGCCGCCCGGAAGCCGGGACCCGGTCCCGGCGATGTCGTCGGCAAGGTAATCGGGCTATCCTCCTGCGAGCCCTTGCCCACCTTCACCATCAGCGTGCTCACCCCTCCCGGCAGCGGACGACACCGGGCCGCCTTCGGCAAGGGCAGCAAGATAAAGGTGCGCGGCTTCTACCAGGTGGACGACCAGACCGGCAAGATCGTCCCCGGCGAGGCCCGCACCCGCATCAACCTGGCCTCGAGGGTCATCAAGGTGGGTGCCGTCGTCTACGGCAGGCCGCTTCTGCAGGAAAAGGGCGGGGTGTGGATCCTGGAGACCATCCGCGAGAAGAAGTAGCCCCTCCGGCTAACCCGGAATCTCCCACCCGGGACCGACGGATTTCCCAGATCGGCCAGCAAGATCAGAGGAGCGGAAAGATTATGGCCGCAGTCGTAGTTCACCTACGTCGAGGACCATTTTCGCAGCAGCGACGCGGAGATTGCGGCCGAGGTGGGAAATCCGTGTCAACCCAGTTTCGACAGGGCCGCCCCTACCAGATAGGAGATCACCGCCTCGCGGATTACCGCGCCCACCGGCAGCTGGTTCTTGTCGGCGGTCTGGCGCAGCTGGGCGGCCACCTCGGGAGTGAGTCGCACGGTGAACTCCTCCAGCGACTTGATGGTGGTGTCGAGGTGTTCCACCGCGGCCGAGAGCCTGGCGATGTTGTAGTCCATGGAGGCCAGCCGCTCGGTAAGCAGCCGGGCCAGCTCGGCACGATCGTACCAGTGGTCGTCGACGAGGATCTTCTCCTTGTCCAGGTCGACCTCGAAGCCCGCGTTCATGATCTGCATCCTCCCGGAACTCAGTTGCCGTGCAGGGCGGAGCAGCCTATTTGACTGAGACAGGCCTTGGCGAACTTGCACAGCTTGTCCTGGTGGCAATCGGGCGGGTCCACGGTGTAATCGCAGATGGTGGTGTCGACGCACACCGCCCGGAAGCCGTTGATGTCGGCGGGACAGTCCGCATCCGTCTGGCACAGGCAACCCTTCGTCTCCTGCACCTGCTGCTGGTCGTCGTAACGCCTGTCGATCACGTCGCAGGTGGCGGTGGGCTCGCAGTTGGAGGCATCCTGGCAGCCCTGGCCGTAGGCGTAGTTGCAGCTCCAGGTGGCCGGGCAGTCGTTGGTGTCGCGGCAGGCCGGGTGGCAGTAGGTGTTGCCGTCCTTCTGATCCGACAGGCACACTCCCGGTTCGCCGTGCCCCAGCCCCGGGGTATCGCAGGACTTGCCCTCTTCGCCGCAGGCGGCGCACCAGGCGTCCTTGTCGGCCAGGTAGCAGTCGCCCTCGCTGATGTCGCTCGGGCAGGCGTAGTAATCGCCCACCGGGAAGCCGCAGCAGAGGTTGTGGGCGGCGCAGGCCACGGCCACGCCCCGCTCGTAGCAGGGGATCTTGACGCACTGGCCGTTGTCGCAGACCGAGACCTGTGAGCAGTCTTCGATCTCGGGATTGCACACGCAGCTTTCCCCGCTGCCGGGATCGGGGCAGCAGTCGAAGTTGTCGCAGGTGACCGTGCCGTTTACGCACTGGCACTCGTAGCCCGACTTGCAGTCGGTGACCACTCCGATCTCGCCGCCGTAACGGCAGCCGGTCTTGCACTGGCCGTCACGCTTGTCGCAGTAGCCCAGCGACTCGCCCTCGGTAAGCGTGCACTCGGCGTGGGCCACGCAGCCGGCGGGACGACACACCCCCACCTGTTCCTGGGTGCAGAAGCTCACCGGCTGACCCGGGCCGGTGCAGCAGATGAGACCGTCGCCCAGGGCCGTGCAGTCGGCATCGGAGCCGCAGGCCGCCCCGCAGTGGCCGGTGGCATGGCACACCTGCCCGGGCGGACAGCCGATATCCTGGCACTTGGCCACGCACTTGCCGGTGGCCTTGTTGCAGACCTTGTTGGCGGCGCAGTCGCCGTCCTCGTGGCAAACGAAGGTGGAACCGCACTCGCCGGTGTTGGAGCGGCACTGGCCGTGGCTGGCCGGCGAGCCCGAACCGGCGCTCTGGTCGCACACGTAGCCGGGCGGGCACTGGGCCGGGTCGCAGTGCTGGCCGCAAAAGTGGCCGTCGGCATACTCGATGCACAGGTCGCCCATGCCCGGGTCGGGGCACTGCTCGTCGATGGTACAGGGCTCGCACAGCTCGCTGCGGGTCTTGCACACCTTGCCCGTGGGTTCGCAGTACTGGCCGGCGGGACAGTTGTAAGAGGCCTGGCAGGCCTGGCCGTCGATGCACTGGCCGCTGGAGATGTCGCAGACCTTGTCGGGCGGGCACTCGCGGTCGTGGGTGCAGGGCTTGGGGCCGGAATCGCCGTCGGCGGGGCCGGGATCGCCGCCGTCGAGATCACCGCCGTCGCTGCCGTCGTCCGGGCCCTGGTCATGGCACTTGCCGTCGGCACCGCACACCTGACCGGCTGGGCAGTCGTCGGGGCCGGTGCAGCTTGCCTGCTGTGAAGAGGAACAGGCCCCCAGCCACAGGGCCAGGGTCGACAGCAGCATCACCACCTGCAACACCTTTTTCATCACAACCTCCCGGGCCAGGCGGCCAAGTGTTTTTTCCACGGGCACAGGCCGAGTCTACCCAGCGGCAACCCGTTTGACAAGCCGGGCAACCGGCTAATCACCCCCGTCTTTCTGGTCGTGATACAGCGGCCGGGGCAGGACCTTGATCATGTACAGCCCCCCCTCGAGCTTGCCGATACGCCCCCGCACCCGCTGGCCCTCGGAGCCGCTCAGCCCCAGCTCCAGGGCGCGGCGGTAGGCGGCCAGGGCCAGCTGCCCGTTTTTTACCTCGAAGTAGATGTCTCCCAGCAGCGCGTGCGGCCGGGGATCGTCCGGGCGCAGGCCCGACAGGCGGCGCGCCGAGCGGATGGCCAGGTCCCACTGGGCCTGCTTGCGGAAGATGTCGTACAGCTCCCGGTAGCAGTCGGCGCAGAGGCGATCGGCATCGAGCGCCGCGTATATCTCCTGTACCGCCAGTTCGGTCTTCCGGGCCTTGAGCCACTTGCGGGCCGCGGCCAGGTGCAGGCCGGCGGCATCGGGGCGGCGGGCGGCCTGGCGGCGCAGCTGCTCGGCCTGCTGCCGCAGGGCCTCGAAGTCGGCCTCCAGGTCCGAGGGATAGCGAAACAGGTAGGCCCGCAGCACCGGCCCCTGGGCCACGGCGAAATCGCCAAGCCGCAGCTTCACCCCCAGCCGGCCGTGGTGCCAGCCCACCAGGGTGTCGTCGCCGTCCCGGCGCTCCAGCACCACGTGGCGCTCGAACTTCACCGGCCGGCCCTGCCGGTCCAGCGGTTGCTGCCGGCCCGGCAGCACCTCGGCCACCGCTTGCCGTCCCTGGCTCGAACGGTACCAGGCCCGGCAACCGCCGCCGGCCAGTCGTTGCTGGCGCACGAAGGCGAACTGGCCCAGGTCCTCGGCCAGGCAGGGCGATTCCTTGCCGCCGTTGCTGCAGGAGGGCAGCACCAGGGCGACCACCAGCAAGCATGTTCTTGACATTTTCATCGATTCCACCCTATCAAAGTTCTCCTCCTCCGGGCAACCGGCCGGAAGCGAGGCAGGATCTCTATACAATCGCAAGCTGGCAGCCCGGCACGGCCGGCGACACCAGCCGCGACCGGGCCAGCCGAAAAAGGAGTAGCACCATGAAGATTTCCGGAAAACACCTTCTCTGCACCCAGGACTGGACGCTCGAGGAACTGGTCAAGATCCTGGAGCTGGCCGAGGACATGAAGCGCGAGCGCTGGAGCGAGAAATACGCCCGCGTGCTCGAACGCAAGACCTTCTTCATGTTCTTCTACAATCCCTCGGTGCGCACCCGCCAGAGCTTCGAATGCGCCGCCACCGAGCTGGGCGGGCACGCCCAGTTCCTGGAGCCCAAATCCATGCGCCTGAAGACGGCCAGGTCGGCCGGCGAGACGGTGGAAGACGCCGCCAAGGTGATGAGCCGCTACGCCTGCGGCCTGGGCATCCGCATCCTCGAGGACAAGATCCCCGCCTACGGCGAGGGCCAGCGCCTGCTCGAGGAATACGCCCGCTGGGCGGAGATCCCGGTGGTATCCATGGCCCATGACAAGTTCCATCCCTTCCAGGGCCTGGCCGACATGCTGGGGCTGTGGCAGCACTTCGGCCGCGAGCAGGTGGCCGGCAAGAAGCTGTTGCAGGTATGGGGACACGGTGCCCTGGCCCGTTCCTGGTGCTCGGTGCAGGAAAGCCTGCTCATCGGCTCGCGTTTCGGCATGGACGTGACCCTGGCCTACCCGGAGGGCTACGACCTGGACCCGCAGGTGATCGAGCAGGTGAAGAAAAACTGCCGGCTCAACGGCCGCAGTTTCGAGATCAGCCACGACCCGGTGGAATGTTACGACGGTGCCGACGTGGTCTACTCGCGCAACTGGATGCACCCGGCGGCCTACCACGACGGCGAGTTCCACAAGGCCGAGGAGATAGAGCGCTCGCTGAAGCACCAGGAGTGGATCTGCGACGAGGAGAAGATGAAGCGCACCCGCCAGGCCCTGTTCACCCACCCCATGCCCATCGACCGCGGCCACGAGGTCACCGACGCCGTGGCCTCGTCGGAGCGCTCCATCATTTACGACGTGGCCGAAAACCGCCTGCACGTGCAGAAGGCGGTCATGGCCATGACCATGGGCGGGCTGGAAGCCTAGGAGGACGATCATGGCGACGGCAAGAAAGCTGGCGGTGCTGGCCATCGGCGGCAACTCGCTCATCAAGGACAAGGACCACGAGCGCGTCAGCGACCAGTTCGCGGTGACCCGGGAGACCTGCCGGCACATCACCCACATGCTGGAGCAGGGCTGGAACGTGGTGGTCACCCACGGCAACGGCCCCCAGGTGGGCTTCATCCTGCGTCGCTGCGAGCTGAGCCTGGCCGAGCTGCACCCGGTGCCGCTCGACTCCATCGGCGCCGACACCCAGGGATCCATCGGCTACATGATCCAGCAGTCGCTGACCAACGAGTTCGCCCGGGCCGGCCTCGACTACCGGCCGGTGACGGTGGTCACCCAGGTACTGGTGGACCGCGACGACCCGGCCTTCCAGAATCCCTCCAAGCCCATCGGCTCTTTCATGGACGAGGCCACGGCGCACCGGCATGCCGAGCAGGAAGGCTGGCAGGTGCGCGAGGACGCCGGCCGGGGCTGGCGCCGCGTGGTGGCCTCGCCGCAACCGCGGCAGATCGTCGAGCTGGACGCCATTCGCAGCCTGGTACGGGAAGGTTTCGTGGTGGTGGCCGTGGGCGGCGGCGGTATCCCCGTGATCCGCAACGGGCAGGGCGAGCTGCAGGGAGTGGCCGCGGTCATCGACAAGGAC
This sequence comes from Deltaproteobacteria bacterium, assembly GCA_003647095.1. Lineage (GTDB taxonomy): Bacteria > Myxococcota > B64-G9 > B64-G9 > B64-G9 > B64-G9. The sequence goes on along the minus strand of QMME01000180.1, from coordinate 1,670 downwards.
TACGCCAGCGCCCTGCTGGCCGCCGACCTGGGCGCCGACCTGTTCATAATCTCCACTGCCGTCGACGGCGTCTACCTGGACTTCGGCAAGCCCGGGCAGCAGAAGATCGACCGGCTCACCCTGGACCAGGCCCGGCGCTACCTGGAGGAAGGACAGTTCCCGGCCGGCTCCATGGGACCCAAGATCGAGGCCGCCTGCCGTTTCCTGGAACAGGGCGGCCGCGAGGCGGTGATCACCCAGCCCGACGACCTGGCCGAGGCCCTGGCCGGGCGGGCCGGCACCCGCATCCTCTCCTGAACTCCGGGCTACACCCTGCTGGAAATACCGGCCGGGCGGCGCGGCAACCGCCGGCGGGAACCTAGATGCCCTGCGCCGGGGGAGCAGCCGGGGCGGGAGCGGGCTGCTGTGACGGCGGAGCAGGCTGCTGCGGCGCTGGCGCTGCGGGAGGTGTCTCCGGGGCCGGGCCGGTGGCCGGGGCGGAGGCCGGGGCGGAGGCCTTGGCGCGCTTGATGGCATCCAGCAGGTTGCCGATCTTGGCGATCCACACGTCGGCGTCCTGGAAGCGGCCGCTGCCGAAGGCCTGCGCCTTGCGGAACTTGCGCAACGCCCTCTCGAGGATCTTCTCCACCCCCTGGTAGGAACGCTTGGCCTCGAGGTAATCGACGTCGGCCTGCAGCGACTTTACCTTTTCTATCTGCTGGGGGTCCAGCCCGTGCAGGTGGCTGACCCGCTCCAGGTAGGCCCGGCCGCGCTGGTAGAACTTGTCGTCGTCGGAAAAGACCATGCGCTCGGCATGCTCGATGAGGTACTTGGCCAGCTCCCGGTTGAGCGAGGGCAGGTCCTCGAACTGCAGGGCCGCGGCATGGCGCAGCTGCTCGGGCAGCTCGATGGGCTGGTAGAGCCGGGCCTGTTCCGGGTCGGTGGGCCGGTACAGTTCGTTGCCCACCGGGAAGAAGATGCCCTTCTTGACCACCAGCTCGCCGCCCTCGGGAACCAGGAAGAAGCGCTTGGAGTTGATCAGGCTCAACAGGTAGACGATGACCCCGGCCAGGGCCAGGATCACCAGCAACACGAACAACGCCTTGGCCCCGCCGCCGCGCTTGCGCCGGGGCGGCGGCGCCTCGATTACCCGTCTTTCCTCTGCATCCGGCATGACTGTCTCTCCGTCACGGCAGTTTCCCTGCTGTAATACGACATCCCCGGGAAAAAAGCAAAAACCGGGCCCGAAACACCCATGCCGCCCATGAAGCAGGCGGCGAGGGGATGTGCTCTGGCTGCTGCGCGAAGTGAGCACGAGAGTGCGGCCCCGAGCCGCCCAGCACGCCACGCACAGGCACGGCCCGAAACACCCATGCCGCCCGGCACGCCACGCACGGGCACGGCCCGAAACACCCACGCCGCCCAGGACGGAAAGCTCAGGCGTCCCGCAGCTTGCCGATGAAGTCCAGGTTGCGGTAGAGACCGCGGTAGTCGAGGCCGTAGCCCACCACGAACACGTCCGGGACCGTGAAACCCAGAAAATCGATGGGCACCTCGACCCGGCGCCTGGCCGGCTTGTCCAGCAGCGAGCACACCTGCAGGCGGCGGGGCCGGCGCGTGGAGAGGTTGTCGAGCAGGTAGCGCATGGTCAGGCCGGTGTCGACGATGTCCTCCACCAGCAGCACGTCCTT
>QMME01000179.1 GCA_003647095.1 Deltaproteobacteria bacterium | reverse complement strand
TAATTATCGCAGCTCCCGCCCCCACCGCCCAGCCGTCGCTGGAATCCGTACCGGCGAAGTCGATGTCGCGCAGATCGGCCAGCGGGTGCGTCTGGGAAGACCAGTTCGTTCCATCCCAGACCAGCATGGCGGAGCTGCCATCCCAGTCGCCCACCGCCCACAGCTCCGTGGAGCCTACTAGCCGTAAACGGTAGAAAAAGCTGGTGGATATCGGTTGGGAGGACCAGTTACCGTCGCCCGTGGAAAAGTAAAAGCAGCCATTCGTGCAGTTGCCGTTGGCAACCGCCCAGCCATTGCTGCCGTCGGCAAAGACGATGTCGTTGAACGAGGAACCAGCACCAGTTAATTCAGCCTGCCAACTGCTGGCGGCATCCGGTTTGTAAAAGATGCTTCCATTGAATGCGGTTGTTGACGCCACCCAGCCCGTATCGCTGTCCGTGAAGAATACTCCCCGGAGTTGGCTGTCGGTGATTCCCGTGGTTTCGAAGGAATTCCAGCTCTGTCCCCCATCGGTGGTGTATAGAACCGTGGTGCCGTCGCCCACGATCCAGCCGTAGTTCGGGTCGGCCGGCAGGAAGAAGATCCGGTGGAGTGGTGACGGATAGGTGGTGCCAGACCAGTCGGCCAGGGTGCGCCCGCCGTTGGTGGTGTACATGTACAGCCCCTGGCCGTTCAGTTCGCCGACGATGAATCCCCGGTTCTCATCCAGGAAGACGACATCGTGGTAGGTGCGCGTGGCATCGCCGCTGGCAACCTCCACCCAGCCCCATGCCAGCCCGCTTGCCGGCAGGAGGATCGATAGTGCCCAGACCAGGCTGGCCAGCTTTTTCGATCTTTCTTTCATCGTCTCCATGTACGCCTAACCATTCTATAGCATTTCCGGTGTATTCGCACCCGAACCTAGAGTCCTCCTTCAATTCTCACGTATACCCCCTCCCGGCCGGTATTGAGCGCGGGGCCGGCCAGCAGGGGATCGGGCAGGTCGGAAAACGAGTAGCCCACCGCCAGCCTGAGCAACCCTACCCGGGGCTGCTCGACGAGGTAGTAGATCTCGGCGGCGTAACCGATCTCCAGCCCGTGTTCCAGGGTCGGGAAGGTCTCGGGGCCCGGACCGCTGTAGCCCAGGCGCACTTCTCCCGAGGCTCCCAGCCCCCAGGCGATCTGGCAGCCCAGCCGCATCATTCCCAGCAATCCCCACTGGCCTGTGAGCGGAGCATCGGCCTGTGGGGCGGTGAGCAGGCGCCGATACCATGGCGCCAGCACCAGGGTGGGCTGCAGGTACCTCGACGGCGTCAGGCTGGCCACCAGGGAGCCGGAGAGCCAGTCGGCGGGAAACAGCACCGGGCTTTCACCCCGGTATTCTCCGGGGCGCCGATCCTGCCCGGCACTTATGCGGCTCATCAGCAGCACCCAGCCCGGCCGTTCCGGCCGCCAGGCACCTGCCAGGGAAAGCTCGAACAGGCGGCCTTCCGGACGTCCCGGGTCAGGATTCTCGCCGACTCCTCCGAAGGTCTCGGCCCAGGTGATGCGGCCACCGAGTTCCAGATCGGCCCGTGGCCGCCAGCGGCCGGCCAGGGTGCCCACCACCTGGCGGTGGTGGGTGGCCGGGTCATCGGTGGCTACGTTTACCAGGGGCAGGTGCTCGTCAAGGCGGTACTCGCCGCTGGCCGCAAGCGCCAGGGTAGCACCCAGATAGGCCAGGCGGCCGAAGACGGCGTTGCGCCTGCCGGGCCCGGCCAGGTTCCAGCCGCCCCGGTCCAGGAAGGGAAGCTCCAGCCACTCGGCCCGCCGTTCGTTATCCGCCGGGTGCAGCAACTCGCTGCGCTGGTAGGCCAGCTTCAGGCGCCAGCGCTTGCTCACCGGCACTTCCACTCCGGCCTGCTGGCCCCGGGCCAGGCTGCCGCCCCGCTGCTCGAACAAGTTGGCCGTGGAGACGGTGACTCCGCCTCCGGCCGGTGCCTGCTGCCCGGCAACGACCCGGCTGCCGTGCCAGGGGCTGGCATCCAGCGAGAAGGTGGTGCTGGCGAACGAAACCCGGCCGTCTTGGCTGTGCCCCAGCGACAGTGCGGCGGTATTTCCCAGCTCCGGCCCCCAGCCTCCCTCCAGGCCCAGGCGCCATTCGCCCAGCGACAGCTGACCGCCGGCAGAGCTGAAGGTATTGTCGCGGGCGGCAAAGCCCTCCGTCCCCCGGGTGAGCAACTGCTGGTGGGCGGCAAACAGTGCCAGCCACTTGTTGAGCCGCCAGCCCAGGCGCGCTCCCGCCAGCGAACGCATCCCCTGCCCCCAGAAACCGGCGGCTTCCTCCAGGGAACCCGCCAGGCCCAGGGAGAACCCGTGACCCAGCTGGAGCCTGGCCTGCAGGTTGCCGGCCAGCAGGCGCCCGTACACGTTACCGCCGGCCAGCGGATCCGTGCGCCACTGTCCGCTGCCAGAAAACCGGGCCGCCAGCTCCAGCCAGCTGGCCGCCCGCAACTGCAGCTGGGCCAGACCCTGAGTGCTGTCTCCAGCGGCCCACAGGCTGCTGTCGGCGAAACCGGCCAGCCAGCGGCGGAACTCCAGCCGGGCCCGCAGGGGTCCCAGTGCCAGGCGCCCGCCGGCGTGGTAGGCCTCTCCGGAGGTCCTCTCTGCCGGGGCGGCCGGAGCCAGGAAGCTCAGGCCGCCGTCCACCGACAGCTCGGGCTGCAGCAGCCGGCCACGGCTGCGTGCATAACCACCCCAGAGACTGGCGGTCTTTTCCAGGGTAAAGAACATCTCTCCGCTGAGCAGCCGGTAGTCGTCGCTGCCGCCATCGTGCTGCACCATGGCGAAACTCCCCCCCAGCTCGAGATGGCGTGCCGGGCGAGCCGCCAGGCGCACCGCCCCACCACCCAGCTGTCGCTCACCGCCGGTGGAGAAGTCCAGGCGCTCGTAGTCGACGACCAGAACCGTCCAGCTTCCCGATCCCGGGCGGGGCTGGATTATCAGTTCGCTGTCGAGCGTTACCGCGCAAGGTTGGGCCAGCAGGAGTCGTCCGCTCGACCAGTCGATCTGGAAGTCTCGTTCGGGCTCGAGCAGACGCCAGGACAGTACCAGGCCGGTGCGGGCATCGCGCCGTTCCACCCGTACCTGGGCGCTGCCCTCTACCAGCCAGGGATGGGACAGGTAGTACAGTGTGCCGCCGGTGTCCAACAGTTCGTCGTGGGCGGCAACAGCCCGGCCGGTTTCCAGGCCGATCTCGACCCCGGGCAGGCTGGAGGCTCGGTGATCACCCGGGCGGGTGTAGAAACCTTCAAGGCGCAGCGACCAGGGACCATCTCCGCGTGTATTCACCTGTTCGGCTACGTCAACCGAGGCGTAGGCTCCCACCAGGGAACGGCGGTAATGACCCACCTGGCGCTGCTGGCCGCTGGCGGTGCGAAACGATCCCCAGCCCAGCCGGGAAGATTTCCTCTCCAGGCGCAGGGTGTAGCGGCTGGCCGAGGGGTTGGCCTCGAGCAGTGTCGAGTCATCCGCCGTAACCACGAAACCCAGTTCCGGATCCGGTCGGCGTTCGGCGAGCCAGGGCTTCCAGGCCGGCAACAGCACGTCGGCGACACCCGGCCCTTCAGTGGCCGGGGCGACATCGCCACCCAGGTACAGGCGCAGCTGCCAGGGCAGCCAGGCCCTCAGGTATCCGAGCAGTCGCCCCCCCACCTGTTGCGAACCGTCCCGGCCATGGCTGTAGAGCACGTTGCCATAAAGCAGTCCCGATAGTGCCACCTCCGCTACCTCGAAGGTCACCTCGCCGGTCAGGGGCTGGTTGCAGTCACGGTAACGCACGGCCAGGCGCAAGGGGTTGCTGCCCGGTCGCAGGGCCACCAGCAGGCGCTGCTCTTTGCCTCCACCGGGTGCCAGGAGCCGCGTACCGGCCGGGGGTACTAACCGGCCGGCGGCATCGCGGCACACCAGCAGGGCACTGCCGGTGCGTTCCAGCCTGCCCGGCCCCGGGGCCCGGCAACTGGCCAGCAGCCGGGCTCGGGCCGGTACCACGATATCTCCTCCCCGGTCGCGCCTGACCCAGTGCAGCTCACGCAACCATAGCTGCAGGCTGCTCCCCGGGCAATGCCTGGCCAGCATCAGGTAATTGACTCCCCTGGTGATGTCCACGGCCAGCCGGTATCGCCCCTTGTCGTCGACTTCCAGGGACTGCTCGCCGAACCACACCCGGCAGCCTGGCTGTACCCGGCCGGTGACGGTGACACCGAGGTGCCCTGCGGCGGGCCGTAGCCGGTAGTCCGTCCACTTGTCTGCCACCACGGCCGTCTGCTCGCCGACGGCGACCGGACGCAGGGGAAAGTCCACCTTCTTGACGACCAGAGGTGTGAGTTCCACCAGGCGCCGTCCCGAATCCCTGGCCGAGAGCCCGGCTGGTAGACTGGTGGGATCGAGCTCCAGCAAGTAGCCGCCCAACCAGTCATGGCCGCTGCCGAGCAGAAGAAGGTGGTAGCGCCCGGCGGAGTCGGTCGACACCTGCAGGCCGCTGCCGGCCAGCAGGCGCACCCCCGGCAATCCCACGTCTCCGGGAGTAAAGTTGCCGTCGCCGTCGAAATCGATGTATACCCGGCCGGCCACTCCGGTCTGGGCGGCAACACTGCCCGGACGCCCAGCGGGACCACCGCTGGCCTGGGCCCAGGCACTACCGGCAGCCAGGCACAGCAGCAACAGAGACAGTGTACCGCGACTGGCCACTTACCTGTCCCCTTCCCTGATCTCGATCACCGCACCCGTGCCCAGTTCTCTTTCGGTGGCGGTGAGTACGATGCTCGACCAGCCGGGCGGTCCTGGCTCCAGTCGCCAGGCAAGAGTAGCCTGGCCTGGTGAGGGCAGAGCAACCAGTTTGCCCGAGGAGGCCTCCAGGGTAATCCTGGCACCCGGCCGTGGCTGGCCGGCAGGGCCCACGACCCGGGCCCGCACCAGCCAGTTACTTCCCTGTCGTCGCGCCTGCAGGAGTACTTCCAGTGGTGCGGCGGGCCGGAAGACCAGGGTGGCCCGGCCGGAAAGCGGCCTGGTGTCCGGCAGGCGGGCATCCAGCCGCACCGGCAGCAGGCGGGTATTGTCACCACTGCCGATGGTGTATACCTGTCGAAAGACACGGCAACCGGCGCAGCCGAAACGATGTACCAGCGGCCGTTCCTCCTCCTCGCCTTCCGCTTTCGCAACAATATCGAACTCAACGCAGCCGAAGTCGTCGGTGATCTTTTCGCCCGCCGGCTCGGGAAGCAGGCGGATAATGGTGGTACCGGGTACGGGGCGAAACTGTTCGTCCACCAGGCATACCACCAGCTTGGTTCCCTCCGGACCGTTGCGGATGCTTTCTGCCGAAACCAGGATGCGGGAGGGGTGCTTGCCTACGTGCTCCTTGACCTGCACAGTGAGCTCGTCTTGCCAGCGCGGGGGATCGGCCGGAGGCAGCAGCGACAGCTGGTACCGTCCCGGGCCCGCGGGTTCGATGCCGGTGACCCGGGAAATAGCCGCCGTGGCTTCGACCAGTTTGCCCGATAGGGGATTGCCACGCTCGTCTGCGAGTGCCACCTCCACGGTTGCCTGGTGCCTGCCGTCGGCGATTGTGCTGGCCGGAGCGGTGATGGACATGTGGCGGGCTTGCCCGGGCAGCAGTTCAATGTCCAGGTGGGCCCGGCTCTTCGAACCACCCCGGGGAAAGCGCACCGTGATGCTGTCCCGCCCCGGGCCCACTCGATCCGGGGCGGTGTAATAGGCCTCCAGCAGCCCCCTGGCGATACGGCGCAGGCTGGACAACCGCCCCCGCTGGGCCTTGACCTGGACCGGACCCAGGTCTGCGGGTCTGCCAGTAGGTGCCACGGTGGTGACCAGCAGGCGTGCCCGGGAATGGCCGTCGGCCGGCAGTTGCAACGGATGTGCCCAGATGCCCAGTTGATTGGTTTCCGGCAGGAACAGGTTGACCAGCCGGCTGGTACGATTTCCAGCGCGGTCGATACTGGTAGCCCACCCGGCATTGGTTCCCGGGGGAACGAGAATGGGGATCTTGAAGGTGCCATCGCGGGCTGCTGTCACCGGTCCGAAGCGCCGGCCGGCCACCTTCATGCGGATACGGGTACCGGCACGAGTCTTTCCCGGCAGTTCCACCCTGGCGGTGATGGGAATGACCGCTCGCCCCACCGCCACCCGATCCAGGCGTGCCGTGTCGGGACTGGCCACCATGATGATGGCGACCTGGGGAAAGGGGTCGTCGGGAGGCAGGAAGGCAGCCTGGTAGCGGCCCGGAGCCACCCGCCTGAGAAAGCGTACCTGCCCCACGTTGCTGGTGACCCGCAAGTTGGCTTCTTCGAGAGGCTGCCCGCGACTGTCGAAAACATCGATGTGCAGAGCCGCCTGTTGACCGCGGCCGGCCAGCAAATGATCGGGCTCGGCCCTGATTTTCACCACCCCGGCAGGCCAAGGGCAGAGTTCTACTCGTCGGGATATGCCCTGTCGCGATTTCCCCCTGCTCCAGACGACCTCGATAGTCTCCTGGCGGGCACGGTCCAGGCGGGCCGGACGGTACTTCAGCACGAAAAGTGCGGGAGCCAGGCAACGGGAGGAGGAAAAGCTGCCACCAGTGCTCCGGGCCGTGACCTGGCCCCGGCAGGCGCTGTCCTGGGGTACGAAGACATGCAGCGCCACTGCCGGGCCGCCGTCGGCAGGCAAACAGCCGGGAGGGGTGAGCAACTCCATGGCGGTTGCCGATTGCCGGCCACCCCAGGCCAGCAACAGCAACAGCGGCACGACTAGCCCTGGCCCACGAACAGCCCGCACTCCGGGCACTCCTCGGCGTCCTCGGGAATGGTAGTGCCGCAGGCCGGGCACTTGCCATATTCCAGTTCGCTCGGGGGGGGTTGTCCCTCGGCCTCCAGCATCTGCTGGAACTTCTCCCCCAGTACCGACTGTGCCTGCTCGAGGTCGTCCTTGCTAACCAGCAACACCACCCGGGGTGCCATGCCCGCCGGAAGCTGTGCCTGTTCATCCTCGATTATCACCGAGGCGATGCGCGCCCGCGAAAGCAGGGCCCGGGTCTCCTTGACGACTTCCAACTCTCCCCGGGCTACGCCCAGTAGTTCCTTGCCCTCCAGGGCCCGGCGAATGTTCTCCTCGGTGAGAACCATCTCCTCTCCTAGTTGTTCCACCAGATCCACGTCGCAGGTGGCACAGCGGGTAAATCCATCGCGGTACTCGGCAAGACACTGGGGACAGTAGGGCACGGTTGCAGGTCTCCTTTTCTCGGCAGGGGTATTTGCGTTCAGTCGCTGGATGATTCTCCAGCGGTTCTTGCTGGTTCCACTCGCAGCTCGTTGCGCTGGCCGTCGAAATACAGGTACCAGCGACGGCCGTCTCTGCCCCGGAACTCGGCCCGGCGCGCGAAGCTGGTCTTGGCCTCGGTGATCAGGAAACGCAGAAAGTCCTTGCGTTCCTCCTTGATCTTCTTCAGCTCGACAAGACCGACTGCATCACCTGTCAGATTCATGTCATACCCCAAGACACCTGATCTTCAGGTGCCCATGGTAGCCGGCAGGCCGTCGGGGGTCAAGGTCCAGTGACTGTCGGTGGGTGAAACGGGGTTCAACCTCGTGGGCGTCTCCAGGTGGCCAGGCCCAACAGCAGCAACAGCGCCAGTTGGATGAGCCCTGGCTTGCCAGCAGGCAAGGAGGAACAGGTGACGATAACGGCGTCTTCCGGGGCGGGTATTTCTACCACCCGCAGTGTGAAATGCGAGCCGGGCCGCCCGCGCAGTTGTACGCCCAGCAGGTTGGCGTTGCAAATCTCCACCGGCAGC
>QMME01000178.1 GCA_003647095.1 Deltaproteobacteria bacterium | reverse complement strand
CTGCTCAAGGGCACCGCGGGCAGGTCGTTATCGGCCTCGACGATCAAGGTGGCTTCTTTCTTCCTGGCGTATTCCCCCAGCAGCTGCCGTACCGCCTGCAGGACCGGGCCGGGCTGGCAAGCCTGCTCCCGGCCGGATTCGCGCCGGGCGAACTGCTTGAGGTTGTTGAGAATGCTTTCCATGTTGCGGGCCTGCTGTTCGATGAGACGCACCTTGGGACCGATGAACTCGTCGTCGTCGTGACGCCGCCGCAGGATCTGGGCGAAGGCCTTGATGCCCATCAGGGGTTGGCTGGCCTCGTGGGCCACCACCGCCACCAGCTTGCCCAGCTCGGCCAGCCGCGACAGGTGCAGCACCTCCTGGCGGGCCAGCCTCAGTTCCTCCTGCAACCTCTTGATCTTCTCTTCGTCGCTCATTTCCACAGGTCCTTGGCGTCCACCCGCACCCGCGGCGGGCGGGTGTCGACCTGGATGGTGCCGGATTCCCGGCGGGCCGTGTGACCGGAGGGATCGCTGGCATTGACCACCAGCCGGTTCTTGCCCTGGCGCAGGGGTACCTCGACGGTGAATCTGCCGTCAGGGCCGGTGTAGACGGCCAGGCCGTTGACCATCACCAGGGCCCCGGCACTGGTGCGGCCGCTGACCGTGGCCCGGGTGCGATCCAGCTTGGCAGGCGGCCACTTGACCTGCAAGGCCACCGAGCTGGGAATGGGCATGGCCACGGTCGGGGGCTTGCCGGGACGTACCGTGGAACGGCGGCCCTTTCTCAGTACCACCTTGCGCCCCCGGGCCTGCACCTCCACCCGGCCGCGACGGGTGTCGACGACGACCGTACCCCGGCCGTCGGTGGCCATGTCGAACTCGCCCCGGCTGGTGGAGGCCACGGCGTCGCTGCCGCGCGAGTGGAACTTGTACTGGCGCTTGTTGGTAGCCGGTATGGCCGCGCTGATCTGGCCCCGGGCCAGTTCGAAGGAGGAATGGCGCACGAAATCCGAGCCCACCACGAAAGAGCTGTTGGGTGACACCACCACCGAACTGGTGTCGCTTACCAGCAGGGTGGCCTCGGAGAACATGCCGGTACGGATCTCGTCATCGGCCTGCAACTGCTGGCCCAGGCGAGCGGGCTGCCAGTGGTCGCTGCGGGCCGGCCTTACCTCCACCTGGCCCACCAGGGTCACCAGGCGAACCCGGGCCGGGGAGGCGGAAGCCTGCGGCGGCGGCACCAGCAGGTTGACCAGCAGCAGGCCGGCCAGTATCACCAGCAGCACCACCAACACGCCCATCAATGCCTTGCGACTCACTGCCGGAAGCTCTCCTCTCGCCCGGATGGTAACCGCAATCGTGCCCCCCGGGCAAGTTACCGGTCCTGTCCGGGGCGCTTCGGCTCGGCCGGAAAGGACATGACCACCTCGGTACCCTGGCCCTCCTGGCTGTCGATGCTGATCTCGCCGTCGTGGGCGCGCACGATCTGGTAGACCTCCGTCAACCCCAGGCCGGCGCCGCGCCAGTTGGCCTTGGTGGTGAAGAAGGGTTCGAACACCCGCTCCAGGTTCTCGGGAGGTATGCCCCGGCCGCTGTCGCGCAGGCGCACCAGCACCCGGCCGTCGGCGGCTTCCAGGCGCACCGTGCAGGTTCCGCCCTCGGGCATGGCCGTATCGGCGTTGAACAACAGGTTGAGCAGGGCCCGCTGCATCTGGCCCTCCTGGCCCAGGATGCGGGGGACCCCCTCGGCGAAGCGCTTGTCGATCTTGATGTGCTTGCTGGCGAACTTGGCACTGACCAGCCCCAGGGCGGCATCGATCACCCGCTCCAGGCGAACCGGTTCCCGGTGCTCCAGCCCCTGTTGCTCCGAGAAGCGCAGCAGGTTCTCGGTGATGGCCTTGCAGCGCTTGGCCTCCTGCTCTATGCGCTCCAGGAAGTTGCGATCGGGGTCGTCTTCTTTCTTCTTGCGCAGCAGCAGCTGCACCAGCCCCAGGATGCCGCCCAGGGGATTGTTGAACTCGTGGGCCACGCCGGCACCCAGGTCGCCGATGGCGCTGAGCTTGCCCGATTCCAGCAGCGAGGCCTGCAGGCGCTTGAGCTGTTCGGCCCGCTTTTCCGCGGCCAGGCGCAGGGCTTGCATCTCGCCCATCACGCTTACCGTACGTCGCTCCACCAGCAGGCCGAGCAGCAACACCACCACCGCCAGTGCCCCCCAGACGGGGTAGGTCCACCAGGGCAGCGACCAGGACAGGGAGCGGGGGGCCAGGGGCTCCTGGATCACCACCGCCCAGTCGAGGAAGTCGAGGCGCCAGAAGGAACCGTTGATTTCCCGGTTCTGCTCATCGCGCCAGCGGGCCCGGCCGGAGCGTTCTCCCCGCAGGAATCTCTGTACCAGGGGATGCGTATCCACCAGGCGTCGCTCCAGCATGAGGCGGCCGTCGGGGTGGGCCAACACCCGTCCTCCCGAGTCCACCAGGAAGGCCACGGCCCCGGAGCCGGTCACCGCCGTGGACAGCAGCCGTTGCAGTCGTCGCAGCGAGCGCTCGAAGGCCAGCACCCAGCTGCGCCCCCCGGCCACGGGCAGGGAAACCGCGCCGGCCACCAGGACGCTGTTGTTGTTCGGGGAGACGTAGGGGTCGCTGTAGGCCAGGCGGGTGCGGCGAACGGCGGCCAGGGGAATCTGGTTGAGAAAGCGCTCCAGGGCGGTGGCTCCCACCGGCAGGCGGGTGGAATGGGGATGGGCCGCCACCTGCTCGGCGGTGAGAAACACCGGTTCCACCACCGGGCGGTCCTCGCCGTTGAGCAGCACCACCTGGGCGATGGAGTCGTCCTGCTTGTAGAGCATGCGCAACACGCCGATGCACTCCCGTCGCGACAGGGCGGGCAGGTCGAACAGCTCGGCACCGATACGGAAGATGGAGGCGGTGCGATTGATGTCCGCGCCGATCAGGCGGGCGGTGAGCCGGGCCCGGTCCGGCCCGCTGCTGTCGGCACAGCCGCCGGTGTCACTGGCGGTGCCGCCCAGCAGCAGGGCGGCGGCCACGGGCAGCAGCACCGCGGCGAGAATCAATGTCACCATCAGGCGGCGCAGGCCCATGTCGTCTCTCCACCGGGTAAGGGCATGGCCGGCAGGCTATCACTTGCCCCGCCGGCGAACAACCTTGTCGGGACTTGCTTCATCCCAGAGCCGTTCCACCCGGCCGTCCAGCCCGCCCCGGGACAGGCGCACGGCGATGGAGTCTCCCGGGCGCAGGCCGGCGGGACTGCGTACCACCCGCCCGTCGCCGTCGGTCACCTGGGCGAAGCCGCGAGCCAGTATGGCCCGCGGGTCCAGCCCCAGAAGCAGGCGCCGGCCGGCCTCCAGTTGCCGGCGCCGCTGCTCCAGCCCGGCCAGCAACTGGCGGGGCAAGGCGCCGCCCAGCCGCAGCAGCAGTTGCCGCCGTCGCTCCAGCCGGTGCAGCGGGCTGGCCTGGTGCAGGCGCAGGCGCAGCGAGAACAACCGGCGGCGGCCTTCCTCCAGGCGTTCGCCCAGGGCCCGCTCGGCCCGGCGCCAGCTGTCGTCCAGGCGCAACCGGTAGCCGGCCAGCAGCAGCCGGGGATCGCGCAGGCGCGCGGCCAGGCGGCCGGCCCGGGTTCGTTCCCGGGCAAGCCGGTAGAGGCTGTGACGCTGCAGCTGCCGGGCCAGCTGCTCAAGGCGGGCGCGCAGCTGGGACGCCTCCGGTACCACCAGCTCGGCGGCCGCCGAGGGCGTGGGCGCACGCACGTCGGCGGCCAGGTCGGTCAGCACCAGGTCCACCTCGTGACCGACGGCGCTGACCACCGGCAGCGGGCAGGCGGCCACGGCCCGCACCAGCACCTCCTCGTTGAAGGCCCACAGGTCCTCCGCGGAACCTCCCCCGCGGGTGACGATGATGACGTCGCACTCTCCCTGGCGCACCAGCAGCTCCAGCGCCCGGGTCAACCGCCGGGCCGCATCCTCGCCCTGGACCGGGGCCGGCGACAGCAACACCGGTACCAGCGGACAACGTCGGCGCAGCACCGTGAGTACGTCGTGCAAGGCCGCCGCGTCGGGACTGGTGACCAGGCCCAGGCAGCGGGGCAGGACCGGCAGGGGCCGCTTGCGGGCGGTGTCGAACAGGCCCTCGGCGGCCAGCTTCTGCTTGAGCAGGGCGAAGCGCCGGGCCAGCTCCCCCGCGCCGGTGGGAGCCAGCCATTCCGCCACCAGCTGCATGCGCCCGCGCCCGGGGTAGACGGTGAGGCGTCCCCGGCACTCGACGCTCTGGCCCTCCTGTGGATGATGGCCCAGGCGGGCGACGGCCGAGCGGAACATGACCGCCTGCAACAGCGCCTGGTCGTCCTTGAGGGTGAAGTAGACGTGCCCGGAAGCGGCCAGCGACCAGCTGCCGATCTCCCCGCTGACGTGAACCATGCCCAGGTTGTCCTCCAGCAGGGTGCGCGCCCGGCCCACCAGCTCGGACACGGAAAACACCTGCTGCTGCGAGGGAGCGAAAAGATCCACCGGCCGGTAACCTCTCTTTCGTGCGCCCAGCATAGCACAGTGGGCCGTCGAGGCCAGCTTCCGCGGCGGGCGTTTTTTTACTTGACCGCGGCGGGTCTTGGACTACCATACCGGCGACGTGTGATCCACCGAGCAAGCGTCCGGGCCGGCTTGGCGCGCGGCGCGAGGAGCACGGAGGGTGAAGATGAACATTCCCAGCGAATTGAAGTACACCCGGGAGCACGAGTGGGCCCGGGTGGAGGGCAACCTCGTGGTGGTGGGCATCACCGACTACGCCCAGGACGAACTGGGCGACATCGTCAACGTGGAGCTGCCCGACGAGGGTGAGCCGGTGCGCCGTGACGAGCCCTTCGGAGCCGTGGAGTCGGTGAAGGCCTCGTCCGAGCTCTTCGCGCCGGTTTCCGGCAAGGTAACCGAGATCAACGAGCCCCTGCTGGATGCCCCGGAGACGGTCAACGAGGATCCCTACGACGAAGGCTGGATGATCAAGATCGAGATGAGCGATCCCGGCGAGCTCGAGCAGCTGCTCGATGCCGAGGCCTACCGGCGCTACCTTGAGGAAGAATCCAAGTAGGCGGAGGCAGGTACCCACCGTGCGCTACTTGCCCCATACCGAGCAGGACGTCCGCCGCCTGCTCGCGGCCATCGGGGCCGACGATATCGCCGACCTGTTCGCCTCCATCCCGGAAAAGCTGCTCCTGCGGCAGCCCCTGGCGTTGCCGCCGGCACTGGACGAGGCCGGCCTGGTGGCTCACCTGGACGAGCTGGCCGGCAAGAACCGCTCCGGGGTGCTGTCGTTCCTGGGAGCCGGTGCCCACGCCCATCACCTGCCGGCGGCGGTCGATGCCCTGCTGCAACGCGGGGAGTTCTTCACCGCCTACACGCCCTACCAGCCCGAGGTGAGCCAGGGCACGCTGCAGGCCCTGTTCGAGTACCAGACCATGATGTCCGAGCTGACCGGCTGCGAGGTGGTCAACGCCTCCCTTTACGACGGCGCCAGCGCCGCCGCCGAGGCCCTGCTCATGGCCGGGCGGGTGAAACGCCGGCGCCGCCGCCTGCTGGCGGCCCGCTCGGTCCACCCGGAGACGCGGGCCACCTGCGCCACTTACCTGGGCGACCTGGACCTGGAGATGCAGGAGGTGGGGTTCGGACCCGGCGGTACCACCTCCGTGGAGGAGCTCGAGCGGGCCCTGGACGACGACGTGGCGGCGCTGCTGCTGCAGCAGCCCAATGCCCTGGGCTGCCTGGAGGATCTGCCCGCCCTGGCCGAGGCCGCCCACCGGGCCGGCGCCCTGCTGATCGTGTCGGTGCTGGAGCCGGTGTCGCTGGGCCTGCTCGAGGCCCCGGCGCGGCTGGGGGCCGACATCGTCACCGGAGAGGGATTGGGCCTCGCCGGTGACGTCAGTTTCGGAGGGCCGGGACTGGGCATCTTCGGCTGTTCGCAGCGCCAGGCCTGGCAGATGCCCGGCCGCCTGGTGGGGCAGGCCTGCGATGCCTCCGGCCGGCGCGGCTTCGTGCTCACCATGGCCTCGCGCGAACAGCACATCCGCCGGGCCCGGGCCACTTCCAACATCTGCTCCAACGAGGGGCTATGCGCCCTGGCGGCCACCATCCACCTGGCCCTGCTGGGGCCGGCCGGGTTGGAGCGGCTGGCCCGGGTGTGCGCCGGCAACGCCCGGGAAGCCTGCCGGCGGCTGGAGGATCTGCCGGGCGTGGAGCGGGCCTTTGCGGACACTCCCTTCTTCAACGAGTTTGTCCTGCGCCTGCCCGGGCCGGCGGAACCGGTGCTCGAGCGGCTGGCCGCCGCCGGGCTGGTGGCCGGCCTGCCCCTGGGCCGCTGGTACCCGGAGCTGGCCGACTGCGTCCTGGTGTGTGTCGACGAGCGCCACCGCCGGGAGGATGTCGCCCGGCTGGCCTCCGGGCTGGGAGAGGAAATTGAGCGAGCCGGTTGACAGCGATGCCGGAGCACGCGGGCTGGTGCGCCCGGAGCCCCTGCTGTTCGAGCGCAGCGTGCCCGGCCGCCGCGGCTACTCGCTGCCGGAGGGCTTCGGGGACACGGCCGCGGCCGGCGACGACATCCCCCGGGGCCTGCGGCGCGGAGAGCCGCCGCGCCTGCCGGAGGTCGACGAACCGGCGGTGGTACGTCACTTCACCCGGCTGAGCACCTGGAACCACGGCATCGACCTGGGCTTCTACCCGCTGGGCTCCTGCACCATGAAGTACAACCCCCGCGTCAACGAGCGGTTGGCGCGGCTGCCGGGATTCACCCGCCTGCATCCCTACCTGCCGGAGGAGTTCTGCCAGGGGGCACTGGAGCTGATGTACCAACTGGAGCGCCTGCTGTGCGAGATCACCGGCCTGGCACGCTTCACCCTGCAGCCGGCGGCCGGCGCGCACGGGGAGTTGACCGGCGTCAAGATGATCCGCGCCTGCCTGCGCCGGCGCGGCGACGCCCGCCGCAAGGTGCTCATCCCCGATACCGCCCACGGCACCAACCCGGCTTCCTCCAAGCTGGCCGGCTACGACGTGGTGGAGATAACCAGCGGCCCCGACGGCATCCTCACCCCGCAGGCCGTGGCCCAGGTGCTCGACGAGCAGACCGCGGCCATCATGATCACCAACCCCAACACCCTGGGGCTGTTCGAGACGCACATTGCCGAGATCGCCGAGATGGTGCACCGGGCCGGCGGCCTGGTCTACTGCGACGGGGCCAACCTCAATTCCCTGCTGGGGGTGGCGCGTCCCGGCGACATGGGCATAGACGTGCTGCAGGTAAACCTGCACAAGACCTTCTCCACCCCGCACGGCGGCGGCGGACCCGGCTCGGGGCCGGTGGGGGTGGTTGCCGAGCTGGAGCCCTTCCTGCCGGTGCCGGTGGTGGAGAAGAGCGGAGAGAGATTCCGCCTGGACGACGACCGGCCGGAGAGCATCGGGCGCATGAAGGCCTTCTACGGCAACTTCGCCGTCATGGTACGGGCCTACGCCTACCTGCGGGAGATGGGGGCCGCGGGGCTGCGCCGGGCCACCGAGCTGGCGGTGCTCAACGCCAACTACCTGCGGGTCCGGCTGCGACGGGTGCTGGAGGTGGCCTATCCCGGCCCCTGCCTGCACGAAGTGGTGTTCGGTGAAAAGACCCTGCAGGAGCTGGAAATCACCACCCTGGACCTGGCCAAGCGCCGGCTCGTCTACGGCTTCCATCCGCCCACCATCTACGTTCCGCTGGTGGTGCACGGGGCGCTCATGGTGGAACCCACCGAGACCGAGTCGCCCGAGACCCTGGACGAGTTCGCCGAGACCATCGAGCGCATTATCGACG
>QMME01000177.1 GCA_003647095.1 Deltaproteobacteria bacterium | reverse complement strand
TATTTTCTTACCCGTGGCAAGCAAATTCGGCAATACTATTTTTCTCTTGCATGCCTGATACAAAACCTGTATGAGCTAGGTCCGTTCGATTCAGCCGATGGAGCGGGTATGACATCTACTAATAAGCATCGCCTGGTGGCGTACTTGGCCTGGACCTGCCTGGCAGGGTTGCTGACAACCGGCTGCGGGCTTTCCGACACCATCCAGGCTCGCCGGCTGGCCCGGGAGGGCAACAGCGATTACCGTCAGGCCCGTTACGAGCAGGCCATCGAGAAGTACGAGCAGGCGCTCAAGCTCGATCCCGAGACACCCAACGCCTACCTCAACCTCGGCTATGCCTATTTCAGCATCTACGAGCCGGACTCCGACAAGGAGTTGAAGCGGCGGGCGGCGGCCCTGGCGGTGGAGGCCTTCGAAAAGCACCTCGAGCGCCATCCCCGGGACGAAAGCAGCCGGGTGTTCGAGATCAAGACCATGCTGGCGGCAGCCCCACACGATCAGCAGCTGGCCGCCCGGGCCCAGAAGATATTCCTGGACATGTTGCGGAAGAACCCGGACGACCACGAAGCCCGCCAGTACCTGATCACCCTGTTCATCGACTGCAAGCGCTACCAGGATGCGTTGCGCTTCTTTTCCAAGGATCTCGAGAAAAAGCCCAATGACATTCAAACCATGAAGATCCTGGCCATCATCGCCGACAAGAGCGGCCTGGTCCAGGACGCCGTGGACTGGTACTGGAAGCGGGCCGAGGTCACCTCCGACCAGGAGAAAAAGGCCACCCTGTTCTACGAGGTGGGCACCTACGCCTGGAACCTGCTGCACTACCAGCCTGACCGGCTCCAGGGCGCCGAGGCCACCAAGCTGGCCGACCAGGGCATTGCCGCATGTCGCAAGGCCATGAAGCTAAAGGAGAAATACGCAGAGGCCATGGTTTACGCCAACCTGCTTTACCTCAAGCGAGCCCTGTACGAGACCGAGGAAGTGGCCCGTTCCTGGGACAACCAGCTGGCCTTCGACCTGCGCGTGCAGGCCGGGCAGATTCTCAAGGAGCGCCGCCAGGCCGAGGCCGAGAAGAAGAAACAACAGGCTGCGCAGCAAGCAGAGAAAAAAAAGGGCAAGGAGACCGGCTGAGGCCCTGGCGGCCCGGTCGTACGTAGAAAGCAAGGGACAGGTTGGAAGAAATGTTCGACTCCTTTACTACCAAGCAGGAAGGTCGCGGCAAGCGCCTGTCGACGGTGCTGGTGTTTTCGCTGGCCTTTCACGGTGCCCTGATAGCGGTGATCCTGCTGCTGGACTACCTGCGGGTGGAACCGGTAACTCCACCGCCGGTCATGGTCACCTTCGTCGATTTCGCCTCCTTGCCACCACCTCCTCCGCCGCCGCCACCACCCAAGAAGAAGCGCTCCAAGCCCAAGACGGAGCCCAAGATCGAGGAGCCAAAGCCGCAGCCCAAGATAAAAGAATTCCTGGCTCCCAAGGAAATCCCCCAGGAAAAACCTCGTGAGCCCGACCAGCCCGAGGAAGGTCCGGACGAGGGGGTCGAGGGTGGTGTCGAGGGCGGCGTGGTCGGTGGCGTGGTCGGCGGTGTCATCGGTGGCATGATGGAGGCTCCACCGCCACCGCCGCCTCCACCTCCGCCGCCTCCGCCCCCCAAGTACCAGGCACCGGCGGTGATCAAGAAACGGCGCATCGCCGGCCGGGAGCCGGAATACCCGCGTATCGCCCGGGCGGCGGGCATCGAGGCCACCATCGTGGTCAAGATATTCATCACTCCCGAGGGCAAGGTCGGTGACATCAAGTTCCTGAGATCGAACAAGCACTTCGAGAAGGCCATACGCGAGGCAGTGGCCGGCTGGCGCTTCACGCCCCTGATGATCAACGGCCGGCCGGTGGGTACCTACACGGTATACAAGTTCGTTTTCAAACTGGAATAGCCCGGGTCGGCAAGAGGCCAGCAACTCAGCCCGAGCGGCAGGAGGAAAGCAATGGAATTTACGATTTCCCACATGTGGGCCCAGATGGGCTTCATAGCCAAGAGCGTGGTGATCATCCTCGGTATAATGTCCGTGTTCGTGGTGGCCATCTCGGTGGAGCGGTTCATCGTGTTCATGAAGGCCAAGGGACAGTCGCGGGCCTACGCGCTGCTCATCAAGGACCTGCTGGAGCAGGGCAAGTACCGCGAGGCGGCCGACGCCGCCATGCAGTTCAAGTTCAGCCACATCGCCAAGGTGGTACGGGCCGGCCTGACCGAGTTCATCAAGGGCAACATGCTCGACGCCGGGTCCAAGAGCGCGGGTGCGGCGGCCGGATACGATGTCATGGGGGCCGTCAACCGTGCCATCGAGAAGGCCGCCTCCCGGGAAATGGCGGTGCTGCGCCGGGGGCTGGCCGGCCTGGCCTCGGTGGGTTCCACCGCTCCCTTCGTGGGACTGTTCGGCACGGTCTTCGGTATCATCAACTCCTTCCAGGGCATGGCCGCCGAGGGTGCCGGCGGGCTGGGCGCGGTCTCGGCCGGTATCGCCGAGGCCCTGGTAACCACCGGCGCCGGTATCGGCGTGGCCATCCTGGCGGTGTTGCTCTACAACTTCTACACCAGCCAGGTCGAGGCCCTGCAGGTGGACACCAACGAGTCGGCCCTGGAAATCCTCGACGTTCTCGTCAAGCGCCAGGAGGCCGGCGGCGGCGGCCGCCAGGTTGCCGAGGCCTGAAGCGGTAACGGCAAGCAACTGCCGGAGGCACTAGAGGTTCTACCATGGCCATGCAACTGGGCAGCAAGGGGCTCAACGCCCAGATCAACGTCACCCCGCTGGTGGACGTCATGCTGGTTCTGCTCATCATCTTCATGGTGGTCACCCCCATGTTGCAGAGGGGCCGGGCGGTGCAACTGCCGGTGGTCGACCAGCCCGAGAAGCAAAGCGACGAGGGCAAGGACCTGGTGGTATCGGTGGAGTACGTCAAGCGCGGGGCCAGCTTTTCCTACAACCTGTACCTGGGAGAAAGCCCGGTGGACAAGAACTCCCTGCGCACCCGCCTGGTGGACGAACTGCGCAAGGATCCGGCCCGCGAGATCTACCTCAAGGGCGACCAGCGGCTCAACTACGGCTCGGTGCGCGAGGTGATGCAGATCTGCCACGAGGCCGGCTTCCAGCAGGTCAAGCTGGCCGTGGAAGAGAACAAGAAGGCCGAGGGATAGCGACATGGGAATGCAGGTTGGCGGCAAGAGCGTGTCCTCGGAGATGAACGTCACTCCGCTGATCGACATCCTGCTGGTGCTGCTCATCATCTTCATGGTGGTCACCCCCATGATGCTCATGCAGCACCGGCTGGAGGTTCCCAAGAAGGCCGAGGTGGATCTCCCTCCCGACGTAACCCAGGACCAGGTGGTGCTCACTTTCACCAAGGAAGGCGACGTCTACCTCAACCAGAACAAGGTGAAGCGCCAGGACCTGTTCAAGCGCCTGGTGGAGATCTTCAAGAACCGGCGGGAAAAGACCATCTTCCTCAACATCGACCCGGATGCCAACTACGGCGAGGCCGTGAAGGTGATCGATACCACCCACAAGGCCGGCCTGGAGAAGCTGGCGGTGATCACCCTGAAGAAGGGCGAGAAGTTCCAGATCCCCTCGGCCCCCACCACCACCACCGCCCAGGGCATAGAAGTGCCCCTGGGCAGCCAGCAGTAGCCGCAGACCACAACACGAATCTACTTGTTCTGGGAAGTAGCGGTACCCGGCGCCTGGCCGGCGGCCGGCTTGTCGGCGCCGCTGTCGGAGGCGGCGGGTTGCTTTGCCGGGTCCGGAGCCGCCTTGGCGGAATCACTGCCTGCCGCCGGCTCCTGCTGGTTGTCGGTGGCCGGCGAAGCAGCCTTGACCGGCGCTTGCTCTCCCTCCTGGCCCTGTTTCTCCGGCTCGGGCAGCAGCCCGGCCTCGCCCTTCTCCGGCGCCGGCTCGCCGTCGAGAGAGGAGCGGGTCTGCGACGACAACGAGGCCAGGGCCACCGACAGCACCATGAAGATCACCGCCGCGTAGACGGTAACCTTCTCGATGCCGCTGGCCTTGCCACGGGCGCCGAACATGGTCTGGGCGGCGCCCCCGAAGGCGGCCCCCATGCTGGCACCCTTGCCCGACTGCAGCAGCACCACCATGATCAGGAAAAGCGCTACCAGGATGTAGAGAATAACCAGTAGAGTGTACATTGCCTATGCTCCTTGTGATTCGGCCGCTCGCATGATAGCGCCGAAGCTGTCCGCCTGCAAGCTGGCCCCGCCCACCAGCGCCCCGTCGATGTCGGGCTGGGATAGCAACTCTGCGGCGTTGCCGGGCTTGACGCTGCCGCCGTACTGGATGCGCACCTGCCCGGCCGGGTCCGGGCCGAACTTGTCGGCCAGGCGCTGGCGAATGAAGGTGTGCACTTCCTGGGCCTGCCCGGCGGTGGCGGTGCGCCCGGTGCCGATGGCCCACACCGGTTCGTAGGCGATGGTGAGCCGGGAGGCCTGCTCTGACGGAAACACCGCCAGCACGGCCTCGAGTTGCCGGCCCACGACGTCCAGGGTCTGGCCGGCGTCGCGTTGCTCGAGGCTCTCACCCAGGCAGACGATGGGCAGCAGCCCGGCGCGCAGCGCGGCCTGCAGCTTGCGTCCCACCGTCTCGTCGGTCTCGCCGAAGTACTGCCGGCGCTCGGAGTGACCGATGATGACCAGCCGGCAGCCGGCGGCGGCCAGCATCTCGGCGGCCACTTCGCCGGTGAAGGCACCCTTCTCCTCCCAGTGACAGTTCTGTCCGGCCACCATGACCGGAGAGCCGGCCAGCGCCTCCACCACCGGGACGATGGCGGTGAACACCGGGGCCACGGCCACGTCGATGCCCGGGCAATCCTCAGCCTGGCGGGCCACCTGGCGGGCCAGTTCGGCCGCCTGCCGGCCTTCCAGGTGCATCTTCCAGTTTCCGGCGATGAAAATCCTTCTCATGAGTAATCTCCCCTTGGCACCCGGCGCCGGCTACTGTTCCAGCGCCACCAGTCCGGGCAGTCTCTTGCCCTCGATGAACTCCAGGCTGGCCCCGCCGCCGGTGGAGATGTGGGTGATCTTGTCGGCGCAGCCGGCCTGGTGAATGGCCGCCACCGAATCCCCCCCGCCCACCACCGACACGGCGCCGGACTCGGCCAGGGCCCGGGCCAGGGCCACCGTGCCTCCGGCGAAGGGTTCACGTTCGAACACCCCCATGGGCCCGTTCCAGAACACGGTGCGGGCCGCGGCAATCACCTGGCAGTAGCGATCCACCGTGGCCGGGCCGATGTCCAGGCCCAGCTGGCCGGGAGGGATGCCCGGGGCGCTGACCTGGCCGCTGGCGGCGTCCAGGGAGCCGGCCACCAGGTGATCTTCGGGCAATAGCAGCTCTACCTTGCGCTCGGCGGCCTTGTTGAGGATCTCGGCGGCCTTGCGCAGGCGATCGTCTTCCACCAGCGACGCCCCCACCTCGACTCCCCGGGCCTTGAGGAAGGTATAGGCCATGGCCCCGCCGATGAGAACCTTGTCGGCCTTGCCCAGCAGGGCGGTGACCACGCCGATCTTGTCCGAGACCTTGGCCCCGCCCAGCACCGCCACGAAGGGTCGGGTGGGCTTTTCGAGAAGCTGACCCAGGTGCTTGAGTTCCCGGCGCAGCAGAAAACCCATGCCCTTGTTCTCGAAGTGCTCCACCATGCCGGCGGTGGAGGCATGGGCCCGGTGGGCGGTACCGAAGGCGTCGTTCACGTACACCTCGGCCAGCTCCGCCAGCTGGGCGGCGAAGGCCGGGTCATTGGCGGTCTCGCCGGAGTGAAAGCGCAGGTTCTCCAGCAGCAGCACCTGCCCGTCGCGCAGGTCGCTGGCCAGCTTGCGGGGGCCGTCACCCACGCAATCATCGGCGGCAATGATGTCGATCTCCAGCAGCTCGGCCAGGCGGGCGCCCACCGGCTCCAGGCGCAGCCCCGGCACCACCTTGCCCTTGGGCCGGCCCAGGTGGGAGGCCAGGATCACCCGGGCTCCCCGGGCCACGGCATGGCGGATGGTGGGCAGCGCGGCCCGGATACGGGTGTCGTCGCTCACCCGGCCACCGTCCAGGGGCACGTTGAAATCCACCCTGATGAAGGTACGCCGGCCCTCGATGGGCAGCTCTTCGACGAAGCGAATGGTCATGTCGTCAACCGGCCACGTGGGCAATCATGTCCAGCATGCGGTTCGAAAATCCCCACTCGTTGTCGTACCAGGAAAGCACCTTGACCATGTTGCCGCCCATGACCGCGGTATTGGGCGCGTCGACGATGGAGGAAAGCGGGTTGCCGTTGAAATCGTGAGACACCAGCGGCTCCTCGCTGAAGCCGAGTACTCCCTGGAGCTGGCCGTTGGCGGCTTGCTTGAGTTCCGCGTTGACCTCCTCGGCGGTGGTGTCGCGCTTGAGTTCCGCCACCAGGTCCACTACCGACACGTTGGGGGTGGGCACGCGGATGGAGATGCCATCGAGCTTGCCATTGAGGTCCGGCAATACCAGCCCCACCGCCCGGGCGGCGCCGGTGGTGGTGGGAATCATCGACATGGCCGCGGCCCGGGCCCGGCGCAGGTCGCTGTGGGGCAGGTCGAGGATGCGCTGGTCGTTGGTGTAGGAATGGATGGTGGTCATCAGCCCGCGCACGATGCCGAACTTCTCGTGCAACACCTTGGCCACCGGCGCCAGGCAGTTGGTGGTGCAGGAGGCGTTGGAGAAGAACACGTCCTTGTCCCGGTCGTAGGTTTCGTGGTTTACGCCGTAGACGAAGGCGCGGATGTCCTTGCTCTTGGGCGGGGCCGACAACATCACCCGCGGCGCTCCGGCCTGCCGGTGCTTTTCCAGATCGGCGGTGGTACGGAAACGGCCGGTGCACTCCAGCACCAGATCCACGCCCTTTTCCTTCCAGGGCAATTCGGCCGGATCGCGGATCTCGCTGGTGGTCACCTCCTTGCCGTCGATGACGATGGCTCCCTGGGTGACATCTACCTGGAAGGGAAAGCGGCCGTGGTTGGAATCGTACCTGAGCAGGTGGGCCAGGGTAGCGTCGTCGGTGATGTCGTTGATATGCACCAGCTCGAAGCGATCGGTCAGCTTGTTCTGCCAGATGGCCCGGGTTACGCAGCGGCCGATACGACCGAATCCGTTTATCGCGATCTTCACCGCCATGACATCCTCCTTGAAAGAGCGGTCCTGGTATCACCGTGCACCGCGGCCACCGCGGCCGCGGCAGGGCGAACGAGCTTTTATCGCAGGGGTGGCACGGCAGTCAAGTGCCGCGTTGCCGGGCGGGAGGCCCGGTCAGGAAGGGAAGCCGGGCCGGTGTTCTCAGTGATAGGAGCAGAAGCAGGAAAAGCCGTCGGGGCTGCCTACCAGCAGCAGCCCGTCCTCATCGGCCTCGGGCCATACCGGGGCCAGGCCGATGTTTCCCCCGGGCAGGCGGCTGAACTCCTCGGTGCGGGCCAGGCGCGCCAGCCCCGCCCCCAGGGCCAGTATCTGCTGCTCGGAATAGCCATCCCGGCGCAGTTGCCGGTAGAGGTTCTCCACCATGGAACTGGCCACCGGAACCGTCGTATTGATGTCTGCCTGCGTCATGTCAACCTCCTCCGGACCACGGGGTCCGCGGCCAACCATGCAAGATGCAGGCCACAAGGAAAGCCGCCCGAAAACGCCCCGAGTGCAAACAGTTGACGCAGTTGCTGAATACCGTTTAGGTGCCACGCAGCTTATACACCTGGAGGGAACCCGGGGAACCTGCTTACGCGCCTGGACGGGGCCGCGGGTTACGGCAACTCCACCACCCGCCACCAGGTCTCG
>QMME01000176.1 GCA_003647095.1 Deltaproteobacteria bacterium | reverse complement strand
TAGTGGCCTCGCACGGCGGAAGCATAGACGTGCAAAGCCGGCCCGGGGCAGGTTCGTGCTTCGAGATTCGCCTCCCTCCGGCGCCGCAGGCAATAGAAGGAATGGCCGAGAATGGTTGAAGCCCCATCCATTTTGCTGGTGGACGACTCGCAGGACACGCTGGAGGTACTCTCGCGCAACCTTCAGGAGAAGGGCTACCGGGTGGCGTGCGCGACCGGTGTTTCGCAGGCGGTGGAGATGCTCCGCCAGGAAGGGTACAACCTGGTCATCACCGACTACAAAATGCCCAAGGTGAGCGGTCTGGACCTGGTGCGACACGTGCGGGAAAACCTGCCAGACACCGAGGTGATGATGATCACCGGCTACGCCACGGTGGAAGGCGCGGTGGAGGCGGTAAAAGCCGGCGCCGAGGAGTACCTGACCAAGCCCTTCACCGACGAGGAACTGCTGACCGCGGTGGGAAGGGCGCTGGAGAAACTGCGCCTGCGCCGGGCGCAGCGTGCCGCGCCTGCTCTCGGGCCGGCCGTCCAAGGTCTGCTCGGCGAGTCAGAACCTATGCGGCAGGTATTCCAGGCCATTTCCAGGGCGGCTTCCACCACGGCCACCGTGCTGATCTGCGGTGAGAGCGGCACCGGCAAGGAAATGGTGGCCCGGGCCATCCACTACCAGAGCCCGCGGGCCACCGCACCCTTCATACCGGTCAACTGCGGCGGCATACCCGAGACGTTGTTCGAGAGCGAGATGTTCGGGCACGTAAAGGGGGCCTACACCGGGGCGGTCGAGTCCCGGGCCGGATTTTTCCATTCCGCCGACGGCGGCAGCATCTTACTGGACGAGGTGAGCGAGACCACCCCCGTTATGCAGGTGAAACTGCTGCGAGTGCTTCAAGACCGGCAGGTGTACATGCTGGGTTCTGATCGGTCTGTCCAGGTGGACGTACGCATCATGGCCGCCAGCAACAAGGATCTGCAAACACTGGTGAAAAGGGGCAGCTTCCGCGAGGACCTTTTCTATCGACTGAATGTAATTTCCATCGAGGTCCCACCGCTGCGACGGCGCGGGGAGGACGTACTACTGCTGGCACGGTATTTTCTGGATAAATTCTCTCGGGAGTTGGACCGTCAGGCCCCCGTTCTATCGGACGGCGCAGTCAGGGCACTGCTGGAATATTCCTGGCCGGGCAACGTTCGTGAACTCGAAAACCTGATGCAGCGGCTGGTAGTGATGACCGACGAGAAAGAAATCGGCGTGCATCTTCTGCCCCCGGCCATGCGTTTCTGCACCTCCGGCGATGCCTTTTCACCCTGCACCCTTGCCGAGGTCGAGGCCGAGCACATTCGCCAGGTTCTGGCCTTGGTGGCGGGCAACAAGACCCGGGCGGCCGAGATCCTGGGCATCGACCGCAAGACCCTACGCGAGAAGCTGAAGCGCTACTCTAACGAGAAACAGCCCCGTAAGTAGTCGGAAGTAGTCAACTGATCCAACGGGCCCGGGGCATATTTCTCCGCCGGCGAGAATCTCCCCGGTTTCCCGACGACGCCCAAAAGCATATCTCCCGACATTTCAATGTACTGGGGCGAAACCAGCCACGGCACGGCTTTTGCTTCGGCCTGCTGTGCGAAACCTAGGTTGAAAAGGAGCTGGCCATGAAGAGAAACCCCGCCATGACGGATGACCCATCCATTGGAGGGCTATGCGTGAACTGTCGCCATGCACCTGAATGTATCTATCCGCGCGAGGACCGATTGCCGGTCCTGCACTGCGAGGAATTCGAGTTGGTCTGCATCAAGCCATACCGGCCGAAAGAAAAGAACGAATGCGTCACCGTGGTGCAGGTCACCCCATGCGAACAGGACAAGAAAATCCTGGGGCTGTGCGTCAACTGCAGGCACCTGGAAACCTGCACCTTCCCGAAGCCCGAGGGGGGGGTGTGGCACTGCGAGGAATACGAATGCTAGTGGCCAAGCCCATGTCTGTCGACGTGAGTAAGATAGTGCGCAGTCACGAGGGGAAACGGGGAAAACTCATCTCACTGCTGCAAGATATCCAATCCAGGTATAACTACCTGCCCAGGGAAGCCCTGGAGGTGGTGGCCGAACAGACAGGTATTCCACTGGTGGATATTTATGGCGTGGCCACCTTCTACCGGTCGTTTTCCTTGACCCCGCGGGGCAGCCACCTGGTGTCGGTCTGTCTGGGAACGGCCTGCCATGTCAGGGGCGGGCGGGAGGTGGCCGAGGAACTCGAGCGCCAGCTGCAGATCAAGCCCGGCCAGACCACCACCGACAACGAGTTCACCCTGGAGACGGTCAACTGCCTGGGGGCCTGCGCGCTGGGGCCCATCGTGGTGCTCGACGGACGCTATTTCTCGAAGGTTTCCCCGGCCAGGGTAAAACAAATCATCAAGAGCGCCCGGGCGGGCAAAGAAGAACACACGGCCGACGGCCACGTCTTCCCGGTCAAGGTGAGCTGCCCCCGCTGCAACCACAGCTTGATGGACTTTTCCCACCAGATAGACGGCCATAGCTCGGTTCGCATGACCATGGCATTCGGCGGCAAGCATGGCTGGTTGCGGCTTTCCAGCCTCTACGGCAGCTTCAACCTGGAGTCCGAGTACGACATTCCGCTGGACACCGTAGTAAACCTGTTCTGCCCGCACTGCCACGCCGAGCTGATTAGCGCCAACGTCTGCCCTTTGTGCGGCGCTCCCATGGTACCCATGCTGGTGATCGGAGGGGGCATGGTGCAGATCTGCGCCCGGCGCGGTTGCAAGGAGCATCGGCTGGACTTGAACGGCGTGAATGTTTGAGGTGTCGCTATGCAATCTATTCGCAGCCTTGATGACTTCCAAACGTTGCAGAAAAGGCTCAAGGTGGATACGGCCAAGAACCTGCCGGTCATCGTGATACCGGCCAGCACCTGCGCGCAGGCCAGCGGCGCCAACGAAATCATCCGTGTGGCCAAGCGCGAGATCCTGCAGCGCAACCTCTCGGAAAAGGTCGGTCTGCGCATAACCGGCTGCCACGGTTTCTGCCAGATGGAGCCCAACGTGCTCATAGAGCCGCGGGGAACCTTTTATCCCAAGGTAGGCATGAAGCAGATGGCCCGCATAGTGGAGGCGGTGGGAAAAGGGGAAGTATTGGAGGAGTACCTCTACCGGGATGCGAAAACCGGTCGTCGCATAGAGTTGGCCCGGGACATCCCCTTCTTCGCCAGGCAGGTACGCTTCCTTCTGGGACAGAACGAGAAAGTGGATCCTATCCGTATCTACAACTACATCGCAAACGGTGGATATGCCGCCCTGGCCCGGCTCCTGGGGGAGGGACGGCCCGCCGATGTCATCGAGGAGGTAAAGAAGTCCGGGCTGCGAGGGCGTGGCGGCGCGGGTTTTCCCACCGGTCTGAAATGGGAAGCGCTGGCCCGGCAGGACGGCCGCCGCGGCAAGGTGCTGGTGTGCAACGCCGACGAGGGCGACCCGGGTGCCTACATGGACCGGGCGGTGCTGGAGGGAAACCCCCATGCCATCATCGAGGGCATGCTTCTCGGCGCCTTCGCCACCGGCGCCGAAGAAGGTGTGGTCTACGTACGGGCGGAGTATCCGCTGGCCATCAAGCACCTGATCATAGCGCTTGACCAGGCGCGCAAGCTCGGCCTGCTGGGAAAGAACATCCTGGGCAGTTCCCTTTCCTTCGACATCGATCTGGTAAAGGGTGCGGGGGCCTTCGTCTGCGGCGAGGAGACGGCCCTGATGCGCTCGATAGAGGGCAAGATGGGTGAGCCGCGACAGCGGCCGCCCTTCCCCGTGGAAAGAGGCATCGAGGGAAAGCCCACGGCCATAAACAACGTGGAGACCTGGGCCAACGTGCCGCTGATAATCAACCTCGGCGCGGAGGAGTTCGCCCGGGTGGGCACGAAGAACTCCAAGGGCACCAAGATCTTCAGCCTGGTGGGCAAGATCAGCAACACCGGCCTGGTGGAAGTTCCCATGGGTATGACCATCAAAGAAATCGTCCACGAGATAGGCGGAGGTCCGGAAAACAGCGTGCCCATCAAAGCGGTGCAGACCGGGGGCCCTTCCGGCGGCTGCATCCCCGCCACGCACTTTGACCTGCGCATCGACTACGACAGCCTGGCCGAGGCCGGGTCCATCATGGGCTCGGGCGGCATGATCGTGATGGACGAGCACACCTGCATGGTGGACGTGGCGAAATACTTCATGAATTTTCTGCAGGACGAGTCCTGCGGCAAGTGCTACGTCTGCCGCAAGGGCACCCAGCGCATGTCGGAGATCCTGGACGACATCACCAGCGGCAGGGGTACCATGGAGCAACTCCAAACGCTGGAAGAACTGGCCCAGGTGGTCAAGGACGCCTCCATGTGCGGCCTGGGCCAGACAGCTTCGAATCCAGTGCTGTCAACGCTACGTTACTTCCGCGAGGAGTACGAGGCACACATCCGCGACAGGCGCTGCCCGGCGGGCGTGTGCCGGGATCTGATCACCTTTACTATCAATGAAAATTGCAACGGCTGCGGCGCCTGCAAACTGGCTTGCCCCGAGAAAGCTATCAGCGGGAAGAAGAAAGAACCGCATTTCATCGACATGAAGAAATGCATCAAGTGCGGCATGTGCAGAAGCGTCTGCAAGTTCGACGCCGTGGACGTCAGGTGAGGGAGCGAACCATGATAAACCTGACCATCAACGGGTTGTCGGTGTCGGTGGAAGAAGGTACGACGATCCTGGAAGCGGCCCAACAGCTTGGATTTCCCATCCCCACCCTGTGCCACATGGAGGGGCTTACGCCCTACGGCGCCTGCCGGCTGTGCGTCGTCGAGATCGGCGAGGGTCCCCGGGCCAAGCTGGTGTCCTCCTGTACCTATCCGGCCCAGGAGGGGCTGAAGGTGCGCACTGCTTCGCAACGGGTTCTGCGCGCCAGGAAGATGATCCTGCAGCTCATGCTGGCCTCCTGCCCGCAGTCGAAGACGGTCCAGGACCTGGCTTCGAAGTTCGGCGGCATCCAGGGACACCCCTTCCGCCAGGAGTACGAGGACTGCCTGCTGTGCGGGCTTTGCGTGCGCATGTGCAAGGAACAGATGATGTCGGGTGCCATCGGCTTTCGCGGCAGGGGAAAGGACCGCAGCATCGGCACGCCCTTCGACATCCGGTCTGATATCTGCCGTACCTGCGGCGGCTGCATGTACGTGTGCCCGGCCTGCCAGCTGCGCTGCACCTACAATGAGCCCGAGAAGGCCGTCTGCGGCGGCTGCCAGAATCTGCCGCCGCCCTGCATGGAGAAATTCGACGACATGAGTTGCTACATGGATCCCTGCGTGGCCTGTGAAATCTGCAAGGAATGAAAAAGGAGGAACTACCAATGTCCCTTTCCAGAATCAACACTTCCGCGGCAACACTCACCAAGAACCGCACCGAGGGCTCTATTCAGCCCATGTCCGGCATGTGCGTCACCTGCGTCGACGGCTGCATCGGCATGTGCGAGATCGGAAAATCCGCCTACCGCGGCCACGAGGTGATCTACCCCCAGCCCTTCGGGGTGATAACCACGGCGGCCGAGAAGATGTACCCCGTCGACTATTCCCACTTCAACATCATGGGCGGGGTGGTGGGCGCCTGGGGCATCGAGGCCGACAGCGACAAGGCCATCTTTCCCAAGGTGAACCTGGAAGTGCACATCGGCCATGACGGCGGAATCAAGTTCCGCCTCCCCTGGATCATCCCCGGCATCGGCTCCACAAACATCGCCAAGAACAACTGGGAAGGGCTGGCCATCGGTTCGGCCCTGGCGGGAACGGGACTGACCATCGGCGAGAACGTGGCCGGGATGGATCCCGAGAGCGTCATCAAGAACGGCAAGGTGGTGGACACCGTGGATCTGAAGCGCCGGGTGAAGCTCTACCAGGACCACCAGCGTGACGGCTACGGGGCCATCATCGTGCAGGCCAACGTGGAGGACACCCGCCTCGGCGTGCACGAGTACGCCATCCAGAAGCTGGGCGTGCAGATCGTGGAGATGAAGTGGGGCCAGGGCGCCAAGAACATCGGAGGCGAGGTCAAGATCCGCGACCTGAAAAAGGCGCAGATGCTGAAAGATCGCGGCTACGTGGTGCTGCCCGATCCGACCGATCCGACGGTGATCCAGGCCTTCGAGCGCGGCGCCTTCCGCGAGTTCGAGCGCCACTCGCGCGTCGGGATGGTAGAGGAAGAGGCTTTCGCCAGGCGCGTCGAGGAACTGCGTCGGGCCGGTGCCAAGTACATCTTCCTCAAGACCGGCGCCTACCGGCCCATCGCCCTGGCCCAGGCGGTGCTGCTGGCATCCAAGTACAAGCTGGACATGCTTACCGTCGACGGGGCCGGCGGCGGAACCGGAATGAGCCCCTGGCGGATGATGAACGAGTGGGGCGTGCCGCCGGTCGAGTTGCACTCGCTCTGCTACCGTTACGTCAAGCAGCTCTCGGAAAAGGGCATGCACGTTCCGGCCATCACCGTGGCGGGGGGATTTACCTTTGAGGACCAGATCTTCAAGGGACTGGCAATGGGGGCGCCGTTTGTGAAGATGGTGGGAATGGCGCGGGCGCCCATCGCGGCGGCCATGGTGGGAAAGACCATCGGCCAGGCCATCGAGAAAGGGGAACTGCCGGTATATGTCGCGCGCTTCGGAGCCAACCAGGACGAGATCTTCGTCACCGCAGCCGAGTTGCGCAAGGAACTGGGCAAAAGCGAGTACGAGAAGCTGCCCACGGGCGCCATCGGCCTCTTCACCTACTACGAGCGGCTGGCCCAGGGGCTGCGCCAATTGATGGCCGGCTCGCGCAAGTTCAGCCTTTCACACATTACCCGCGACGACCTGGCGTCGCTGACGCGCGAGTGCGCCGAGATCAGCGACATACCCTACATCATGGATGTAGATAGGCAACAGGTAGAAAGGCTTCTTCGATCCGCCGGGCGTGCGAAAGCCAAGGCGAAAAAGGCTGCCGCCAAAAAGACCGGTTCGCGCCGGGCACGCCGGTAGTTGAGCAGAAATTCCTGCAGCAGCATCTTCCCGCCCTTGAAGGAAGAGAGCGTCTCCTCGACGAAACCGATCATCTTTTCCCCGCAGTTGCAAAAGCAACATGTCCAGACCCTCTCGGTCTTCTTACAGAATATTCTGCTCTCCCCGGCCCCGTTGTACCGGATCGCCAAGTGGGCTCACCCCAAAAGAATTGATAAATCCGCTTTTGGCCAGCGGTGCAGGCGACCGGCGGGTTCACTCGCGGCTGAGGGTGTGTTCGTCGAAGACGGTGCCGTCGGCGTCGACGGCGCGCACGGTAGCGCTATCGCAGCCGAGATCCACGCTCAGGAAATGATGCCGGCACTCGAGACGGGTTATCTCGGGTACGTCGCGAGTGCAGTTGTCGCAGTCTTCCAGCCCGGCCCCGCCGCCGCCGGTGATGATGCAAGGTAGCCCGGCGATCTCCATGTACTCGTAGTCGTGCACGTGGCCGGCAAACAGGGCATGGAAGCCGTGCTCGGCGAGCAGCGGTGCCACGTAGTTGCGCACCGCCGACGAGGGCGGCCCGTAGTCCTGCTCGCTGTAACACTCGGCGTCGGGAGGGTAATGCATGAAGGCGAAACGCCAGCGCGCCTGCTGCGCCGCCTCCGAGGCCGCCTGCTTCTTGAGCCAAGCCCACAGCGGCGGGTCCTCGGTCATGCCCTCGACGGGAAAGAAGAAGTCGACGTGGTCCAGGGTGTCGTCGAGCACCAGGAAGAAGGCATCGCCGTAGGTGAAGGTGTAGCTAAGCTCCGTCAGGGGCACGTCCGGGTCCTCGGGAAAGGCGAAGTACTCTCGAAATGTCGGCACCTCCCATTCCTTCATC
>QMME01000175.1 GCA_003647095.1 Deltaproteobacteria bacterium | reverse complement strand
GATGAGGTGGGCGAAACTGCATCCCTGATTCTACTCATCATTCTCTCGATTTCCTTCTTTTCGAAGTGCATACATGCAGCCCTGACATACTATGTAATCGTCGAGAACGGTCGTGTGGAGATCAGGCGCATCGTCGGGAAAAAAGACGTCTTTCATGTTGACGACGTTGGAAGAATATTGCACGAGCGGGGAGTTCTGTCCATATACACGAATGACGGGCGAAAACATTTTATCCACGTGCGCGAAATAGACAACAAAGGGCGCAGGGCCTTGCTGGGTGTCTTCTCCAATACTATCATGTCGAGCGGCTGAAGGAGTATGGGGCTTTAGAGGACACGCCATGCAGACATATTTCGTAAGCAGGCCCGCCGCCAGAAAGATCCTCCGAGAGACGATGCTCTACCTTTTCTTCCTTGTCTGCCTCGGGTGGATGCTTCCCCGTGTCGTTGCGATCGGATGGCTGTATGTCGCAAGCATTTCGTTCTCCAGGTGCTGCTTGTACGAGTACTCATACTATGTCGCTCTGAACAGCCGTGGAGGCATCGTGCGCTCCACGTCGCTGCTCATGCTCGAGAAGCCTCGTGCCTTCCTGTATGATGAAATTGCATCAATACAAAAATACGACAGACTCTCCGTCATAAACCTCAAGAACGGCAGCAAGCTAAAGATACACGCGAAATTACTGGACGGAGACAGGTACGAAAACATAATGAAAGAGATAACGAACAACTCGACGATAGGATAGTGACGGTGTTTCAATGTTATTCGGTCTGTACCTGTGGGATGAAATATGCCAACAGGTCAAGAAATAGCACGATACCAAATTGATGCCAACATCGGCAGCTACGTTTACCTGTGGGCGAGCAGGAAGGCCGTCCGTAATTCACTTCATACGCTACTGGTATTCCTGCTTTTCGTCGCGGCCCTTGGTTGGATGCTTGGCAGCACGGTCCTGGTCTTGTTGCTGCTATTTGCCACGGCCAGGCGTTTTTGTGAATATTATATAATTTCACGACGACCACTGGTGTTAATACTGTCTACAGGTCTAATATACAATTCACAATACGAATCTCTTACGGGAAGGCAGATCGCCATTAGATACGACGATATTCGCAGAACAAGCAATTCGAGAAGGTGGTATGTCATTCGTTATGGAGGCGGGAAAAAAATCAGGCTAGACAAGGGACTACTCGATGAAGAAGATCTTGAAACACTGATCGGCATTATAAAGGCAAAAGAAGAAAGAAATGATATCAGAAGAAGACAACCCGATGAAGAGCGATAAGCGTGCATACCAACTTTCTATTAGGATGGTGAATAATGCCTGCAGGCAGGAAATTTTACC
Organism: Deltaproteobacteria bacterium; assembly: GCA_003647095.1. GTDB lineage: Bacteria > Myxococcota > B64-G9 > B64-G9 > B64-G9 > B64-G9. The sequence continues at coordinate 6,536 of QMME01000175.1, read as the reverse complement.
CGAGCGGGAAAGACAAATATTTTATCTCTTTAATCATACTAGCCATCCTAGTGAGTATCGCTTTCGGCCCTTGGCACCAAACGGTTGCTTTGACTCTTGGCTTGCTTACATACGTGCTAAACATAATAAGGAAACGCCGTCGTTTGACCAATGATAACGGGAGAGAATAATGGTGGTAGCTGACAAGGGCTTGCGAATCATGGTGGGCGTGAAGTATTGCGATCTCGAAGAGGCGTGGTGATGGCGATGACGGGGCTTTCTCTGATCAGCGCGAACGGATGGCACCCAGCAGAAGCGGCCTCGGACCGGGTAGCCCGGCGCTTCGACTACGACCCCAACCCCGCCTTCCAGCCGTTCGGGTTCGCTGGGGGGCTGTACGACAATGATACCGGCCTGGTGCGCTTCGGGGCGAGGGATGACAATGGACGCCAGCTTTTGCGAAGTTGGTGGACGTCTGGTTTTGTGATCCCCTCCGCGGGGTTATCGGTGACACCTACTGCTGCTGGATGCTTTGTAGTACACTGAAGCGGTGAAATCTCGCTGCAGCCTCCCGAGGGGGCTGCGCGCGGGAAGGGGCGGCGTTTCCTGCGCCGTTCGGCCGGCCGCCCCGCCGGGCACGGGAAGCGGAGGTACGGGAACATGCTGGCGAGAGTGATGCTGGTGGTCATGGCGCTGTTGCTGGGATCCTGCTCGGCCGGTTCGCTGACGCCGCCGCAGGAAGACGGCTTTTCATCCGGCGACGGTGACGGGGCGGCGGACGACGGGGGCGGGGAAGAGGCGCCCGACGGCGGAGACCCGGCAGGTGACGGCGCAGCCGACACGGGCAGCGACCCCGGTGCCGACCCGGCGGATGCGGGCGGCGACAACGCCGACGCCGGCCCGGACGACTGCGGCCGGGTGGTCACCTTCGAGCAGGGCCTGGTGCCGCAACGGTACCTGCACGTGGCACCGGCCGGTTCGGACTGCTGCGGCGTCGGCTCCGCGCAGCACCCCTATGCCACCTTTGAGCACGCCGCTCGCCAGGCCACCCCGGGCACGGCGGTGGTGATCCACGCCGGCAGCTATACCGGGGGCATCTACCTGGAGGGGATCCGCGGCCGCGCCGATGCACCCATCTGGATCGGCGGGGCGGCGGGCGAGGCGCGCCCGGTGATAGAAGGTGGCAACCAGGCCCTGCACCTGGTGCGCCCCCGCTACCTGGTGGTGCACGATCTCGAGGCCCGGGGCGGGGCCCAGAACGGCATCAACTGCGACGACGGCGGCGACTACGGCGATGCCGAGGCCGCCCGCTTCGTGGTGTTCCGCGGCCTGGACATCCACGACGTGGGCGGCGACGGCAACCAGGATTGCCTCAAGCTCTCCGGCCTGGACGACTACTGGGTGCTCGACAGCCGCTTCGCCCGCTGCGGCGGCGACATGTCCGGCTCGGGGATCGACCACGTGGGTTGTCATCGCGGTCTCATCCGCGGCTGCCGCTTCGAGCAGAACTCGGGCAACGCCATCCAGTGCAAGGGCGGCTCCAGCGACATCGACATCGAGGCCAACCTGCTGGTGGAGCCCGGCGAGCGCGGGGTGAACATGGGCGGTTCCACCGGCTACCAGTACTTCCGCCCGCCGCTCGATCCCGGGGCGGAGAACGCCGAGGCCCGGCGTATCCGCGTCCAGGCCAACGTCATCGTCGGCGGCACCACGGCGCTGGCCTTCGTCGGCTGCGTCGATTGCCTGGCCGCCCACAACACCATCGTCTCGCCGCAGCGCTGGTTGCTGCGCATCCTGCAGGAGACCGTCTCCGACTCCACCTACACCTTCGCCCCCTGTCGCGACAACCAGGTGGTGAACAACATCTTCTGGTTCGAGCGCGGGCAGATCTCCACCTACCTGAACATCGGCCCCGACACCGAGCCGGCCTCTTTCACCTTCTCGCACAACCTCTGGTACGCCGCCGACGACGCCGGGGCGTCCACCCCCGACCTGCCGGCGGCGGAGACGGCCGGCATCTACGGGCGGGATCCCGCCTTCGTCGATCCCGCCGGCGGCGACTACCACCTGGATCCCACCAGCCCGGCCGCCGGCTCGGGCACGGACTGGCCGGGGGCCACCGGCTCCGACGGCGACGGCCGCTGCTTCGCCTCGCCCCCTTCCCGGGGGGCCTACGAGGTGCCCTGAGCCGCCCGCCCGGCGGGCCTGTCCCCCTGATTGTTCCTTGTACAACCGGAGGTTGCACTTCGAGCGGCGCCCCCACCCCCTGGGCCTGTCCCCGGCAACCCGGCAACCGGGGGGGCGGCGTTACCAGTCGTCGTCTCCGAACGAGGCCCCGGGCAGCAGGTCGGAGTAACGCAGCTTGCCGGTGGGCAGCACGGAGAGGGGATCGACGGGCTTGCCCTCCCGGTAGACGGCGAAGTGCAGGTGGTGGCCGGTGGTGCGCCCGGAGTTGCCCAGCAGCCCCACCACCTCGCCGCGGGTCACCTGCTGGCCCTCCTTGACCAGGATGACCGCCAGGTGGGCGTACAGGGTCTCCAGGCCGCCGGGGTGGCGAAGGCGCACCATGCGCCCGAAGCCGCCGTTCCAGCCGGCCAGGATCACCTCTCCGCCGAAGGCGGCGTAGACCGGCTCGTTGGGGGCGGCGGCCAGGTCGATGCCGGCGTGGAACCTCACCTGGTCGCGGCGCAGGGGATCACGCCGCTTGCCGAAGCCGGAGGTGATCAGGCCGTAGGTCAGCGGCCAGGAGATCAGGCCGTCGGGCGACGGCTGCCGGGGGTGGTAGCGGCCCTTTTGCTTGAGCCGGCGGATGCGGGCCATCTTGCGATCGATGCGCCCCAGCAGCACCGCCACCGCCCGGGCGATCTCGGCATCGTCCTCGCCGCGGCGCCGGTCGGCGTCGAGTTCGAACTCCGCCGCCACCCGGGCACGGATGAGCGGGGTGATCTGCAAGCGCGCCGCCGGCTGGCCCAGGTAGGCGAACATCACCTCGAGAAAGGGGCCCCAGGCCTGGTTGCGCACCGGCCCGTCGATGGAGCGGTTGAGCTGGAAGATGCGGATGGCCTGCTCCACCTCGCCGGCGCTGAGCGACTCGAACACCCCCACCAGCAGCGGCCCCCGTTGCCGGGGCGCGGCCGGCGGGGCCGGCGGGGCCGGCCGGGCGGGCTTGATGGCCGGGGCCGGACGCCGGGGTGGGCGGGGAACCGGCGAGGTGTCGCGACGCAACTCCGGCCGGCAGGCCGGCAGCAGCAACGCCGCTATCAGCAGGATGTTGCCGGTGGTCGGCTTCACGCGGCGGATTGTAGGCCAAGCGCCCGGTCCAGGCAAACCCCGGCTCCTCCGGGTATGCGTGCCATGCCGCAGGCCCCGGCTGCCTGGACACGCCGCGTCAGGCGGTCACGCCCCAGCCGGCTTGATAAAAAAGGCAAAAGCGTGCTAGGAAGGGAAAAACGTCCACCACTGCGAAAACATGTCCCGGAACTCTCTGGTGGACCCAGGCAGGGAGAGCGACCCATGAAGAGTCGGCAGCTGTTGTTCGTCTTCGTTGCCCTGTTGCCGGCGCTGCTGCGCTGCGAGTGCGACCAGGGACCGGACATCACCCCCGACCAGGCGCTGGCCGACCGCTACTGGGTGGGCAGCTCGGAGACGGCCCCGGGGCTGGACTCGTTCTCCGCCACTCCCGCCGGCCAGCAGCCGGGCCAGGCGGAGATCGCCGTCGATTTCGGGATGGTGGACGTGGGGGCGGTGGCCGATCGCTACCTGTTCGTGCACAACTCGGGCAACTCCCCGCTGCTGGTGGGGCAGGTGGAATGGCTGCAGGCCGATGCCACCTTCGCCGTGGCCTGCCTCAAGGGCGGAGTCTTCGCCGACGGCTGCCCCAGCAGCGCGGACAATCCCCTGCGAGCCGAGCCGGGCGCGGACCTGGTGCTGCGCCTGAGCTTCGCCCCCGGCGAAGTCGGGGCGCGCCAGGCGGAGCTGCAACTGCACTCCAACGCCGGCGACTTTCCCCTGCTGCTCGTCAAGCTGGCCGGCCAGGGAGTGACCCCGGAGATCCAGGTATGCGTCTCCGACTGCCAGGGTGCCGAGGAATCGGCCGCCTGCGGCCAGGCCGGCGAGCTGTGCAACGATGACGCCGGGCCGGAGGGACTGGTGGTGGACTTCGGCGACACCACCACGGACGCACCGCTGGGGCGCGAGGTGGTGATTCGCAACCTGGGAGACCAGGCGCTGGCCGTGAGCGACCTGTCGCTGCAGGGCACGGACAGCGCCCAGTTCGCCTTCCAGGTCACCCAGGGCACCTTGCCCGGGGAGATTGCCGCCGGCTCCGAGGCCCTGGTGGTGGTCACCTATGCCCCGCGCACCGGCGGCGAGCACCAGGCCCGCCTGCAGGTGATCTCCAACGACGTCAACGAGCGCGAGGTGGCCGTCATCCTCGCCGGCCGCGCCCTGGCCCCGCGGGTCTGCCCCGAGCCGCTGGCCGTCGACTTCGGCACCGTGGCCGTCGGCGAGCCGCAGCGGAAAAGCTTCAGCATCACCAACTGCGGCCTGCTGGAGTTGCAGCTGGAAAACGTCGCCCTCAATTCCAACTCCAGCCCGGATTTTGCCCTGGTCGACCTGCCGGCGTTTCCCCAGGCGCTGGCCCCCGGCGCCAGCGTGGACATCGAGGTGGAGTACTCCCCGGCGGAAAGCGGCAGCGATGCCGGCGGGGTGGACATCTTCTCCAACGACCCGGCTTCCGATCCCAACAGCCATCTCACCGGCACGGTGTCGCTCAGCGGCAACGGCATGATTCGCGAGTGCCAGATCCAGCCCATTCCCTACGCCCTGGCCTTCGGCGGCGTGGTGCAGAACACCAGCGATACTCTGGTGCTGACCCTGTCGAACCAGGGCAACGATTCCTGCCGCTTCGACGGCGCCGAGATCGTCGAAAACTCCGCCGACGGCGAGTTCTCCATCGTCTCCGCCCCGCCCGCCGGCACCACCTTCGAGCCCGGAGACGTGATCATGCCCGAGATCGTCATCCAGTACGCCCCCGTCGGCCTGGGGGTGGATCGCGGCCGGCTCAAGATCAGCGGCAACGACAAGGACGGCCCCGAGCTGTTCGTGGATCTCAGCGGCGAGGGAGTGGAGACGGCCACCTGCGACCTGGTGGTGCAACCCACCTCGCTGCGTTTCGGCACCGTCAAGCTCAACACCACCCAGTCCCAGGTGATCACCTTGATCAACCAGGGCAACGCCGACTGTACCGTTACCGCCCCGGAGTACATCCCCTCGACGTTGTTCCCCAGCGACTTCACCATCACCCGGGCCCCCAACGGCCCCTTCACGGTGGCCCGGCGCGGCCGTCCCGGCGATCACCAGGAGATCGAGGTCACCTTCGCGCCCTCCCGGCTCGAGCTGCACGCCGGGCGCATCTGGCTGCACACCGACGACGACCCCGACCTGGTGGTGGGACAGGGTACCTGCTTCAGGCCGGGAATGCCCCCGGTGTACCCGGACATCGGTGACATGTGCATCAACCTCAGCGGCTTCTCCGCCGAGTCGGACATCGAGGTGGTGCCCAGCGAGATCGACTTCGGGGTGGTGACGGTGGGCTGCAACTCGCCGGAGATGGCGGTGCGGGTGTACAACCTGGGCACCATCGACCTGAACATCACCGCCATCTACCTGGAAGACCCGGCCGATCGCAACTTCGAGATCATGGCCGCCCCGGCCACTCCCCATGTCCTGGCCGGGGGCGGCTCCTTCGAGGTGCGCCTGCGCTACCATCCCCAGGACACCAACGCCCACCGTACCAACCTCTACCTGGAGTCCGACGCCTCCAACCTGCAACTGCTGGCGGTACCGCTGTTCGGCCGCGGCACCAACATCTCCGACCAGACCGATCTCTTCCACCAGCCCGACCAGGTGAAGTCGGACGTGCTGTTCGTGGTGGACAACTCCGGGTCCATGGGCTGGGTGCAGGCCGAGCTGGCTGACAACTTCTCTTCCTTCATAAACTGGGCCCAGACGCTGGACGTCGACTACCACATCGGGGTCATCGCCACCGAGGTCAACGACCCGGAGACCGACATCGGCGATCCCCCCCGGGACGTCTATCCCGGGGTGCTCATCCAGACCGACTCCAGTCCCAAGATCATCACCAACCAGACGCCCGACGCCGCCGGCGCCTTCGCCAAGAACGTCAAGGTGGGCACCTGCTGTTCCGACGAGCAGGAAGCCGGGCTGCAGGCGGCCTGGATGGCGCTGAGCCAGCCGCTGGTGGAAGATCCGGCCGCCAACCTGGGCTTCCTGCGCGAGGATGCCAAGCTGTACATCATCTGCGTCTCCGACGAGCAGGACCAGTCCAAGGGCAACCCCGACTTCTACGTGGATTTCTTCTCCTCGCTGAAGGGTTTTCGCAACACCGAGATGATGAAGGTCAGCGCCATCGTCATGCCCGATCCCATTCCCTCCGGCTGCGGGGCCGACAGCTCCACCCCGGGTACCCGCTACATCGAGGTGGCCCAGCGAACCGGCGGGATCTTCGAGTCGCTGTGCACCGGCGACTGGGCCTC
>QMME01000174.1 GCA_003647095.1 Deltaproteobacteria bacterium | reverse complement strand
GTCGACCACGCGCTGGCCGTCCCAAAAACGATCGAAGCCGGCCGCCCGAAGCGCCACCACTTTATCACTACTTGATGGAAAGGAAATTATCACCCTCCGTCCCCGCCACATGTCATCGCCCTGCAGTCGTTGCCACACCTTTTCGGGATAATCCGGCTCGACGGGCTGTCCGCAACCATCACAGCGCAAAGTCGACCGGCGTGCGTATAGCAACTTGAGCAGGTCACTCAGCTCGGTCATGGTACCCACGGTCGAGCGAGAGGTACGAACCGGATCCTTGCGATCAATGGCGATGGCAGGCGGGATGGACTCTATGGATATCACCTGGGGACGGTCGAGCCGCTCCAGGAACTGGCGGGCATAAGTCGAAAAGGTTTCAACGTAGCGACGCTGCCCCTCGGCATAGAGGGTAGCAAACGCCAGAGAGGATTTTCCCGAGCCCGATACCCCGGCAATCCCTACCAACCGGTACAGTGGTATCTCCAGGTCACGATTCTTCAGGTTGTGCTGGCTTGCCCCCCAGACACGGATGCGCTGCCCTTTCATCGGCGGCATAGTGCCCGAAACGACTCGAAGGTGCAACAACTATGGCAGCGGAACGTCCTTGCCTGTATTGCTTGCCTGCCGGGATTATCGATGGCGACTGTCTTGTGTCATGTCTCTGCTACTGAACCTGGGCCGGTGGATCGGCACCTGATTTCTGGGAACGTAACTTGGAGGTAATTTTCCGGCGCTTCTTCTGAACCCAGGCGATGCGCCCGATGAAATATCCCGCGCCCATCCTGGGATCCCTTTTCAAACCCTTTTCAATCATATACCTATCAAGCATGGAGCGGTACTTCTTCTGCCTCTGTTCAGGAGTGCTACCAAGTTCCAGATACCACTGCGGCACTGTGAGCATGTCGCTGTACGGATTCTTTTCACCAAAGCAATAATAGCGGCAGCTTGAAAAATACTTGAATCGCACATCCGTGGGGTGCCTGGCCAACCCAGCCCGCACTGGATTGCAATCGATGTAGAACATCAGCTGCTTCAATTCCTCGCCATTCTCCAGCGCCAGGGTCTTGGGCCGGTCGTGGGCCACTTTTCCCAGACGACTGTGGCGCTTATTGAAATCGAGACCAAACCTGCCGTGGGCGCGACGCATGTGGGCAGAAAATTGCCCGACATCACCGTTGAGTCTGCCAGCCTCATGAACATGATTGCTCATGACAACATAGGCATGAATGACAAACTGGCGTCGGCAGCGTTTTTTTCGATAATCATCGCTGACAAATCCCAGATAGGCATGTTTATCCCCGTGCCCTTGCAATAGAAACTCCCGGTTGTGGCAACGCCAGATCTTGTGAAAGGCAACCCCTTCCGCCAGGACGTACTTTCTTGGCACCCGCATAGCACCAGAATAATTAAGCATAAATCATGCCAACCCGATGCCCATTTCAACCCATTGAAAAATATGGATTCGCAAATCACGCAACATGTCCGGAAGTGTCGAAAGTGTACGAAAACCGGACACCCCGTGGACCGGGCTCAGACCTCCGTCCCCGTGTTTTTCCTTTCTACTCCCGGCAGGCGAACGATGAAAGTCGTACCCTGGCCAACCTGGCTATCGACATCGATAGCACCACTGTGATCCTTGATTATCGAGTAGACGATAGCCAATCCCAGGCCAGTACCCTCTCCCGGTGATTTTGTCGTGAAAAAAGGATCAAAGATCCGCTTTTGAATATCCGGAGGAATACCCGGCCCGGTATCTATCACAAGGATTTCCGCAGATTGTCCATCTTTTCCGCGACGGGTCTCCAGCAGCAGGGTTCCTCCTCCAACCATGGCCTGCTGGGCGTTCATGGCCAGGTTCAGTAGAACTTGCTGCAGTTCTCCGGCGTTACCTTCCACTTCCGGCACATCGTCACCTAGTTTCACCTTCACGGCGACTTTGTGTAACAGGGCATGGTGCTTGACAAGTTTGCCTGCCTCTGCCACCAATTCGTTGAGGTTCAAGATTCGCTGCTGGGGAGAATCCTCCTGGCGGGCAAACTTCAAAAACCTCTGCAGGATGTCGAGACAACGCCGAGATTGTTTGCGTATGTCTTCGAGGTATTCCTTTACCAGCTTGGGATCATCGCTGTGGAACAACGCCAGCTCCGCATAACCCGAGATTCCCGTCATGGGATTCTTCACCTCGTGGGTTATGCCTGCCCCCAGTTGGCCAAATGCCGCCATTTTTTCCGAACGTACCAACTGGGCCTGTGTCTTCTTCAGTGCCTTCACCATCTGCCGGAACGACCTGGCCAGACCCCCTATCTCGTCGCGGGAGAAAATCTCTATGGGAATATCAAACTTGCCCTGACCAACCATGTTGGCAATAGCACTCAGCCTGCTGACCGGGGCGGTGAGCAACCGAGAAAAAACTATACTGGCAAGGAACGAAACCAGCAGTATGGCTACACCAAATAGAATCGTCCGGCTAACGAGTTCCTGTGACGCCCTTAGTGCCTCCTTACGGGGTATGCGAGTGAAAACATGTATTCCTCCCATTCCGACCTTGGCAAAGGCACCAAGATATTCCTGTCCATCTCTTCCTTGGTACTGCTTCACTCCCTGAACAATTTTACCGGCCAGGGCCTGTCGTACCAATGCATCATCCATCATGCTCTCTGACGAAATTACTTTTTCCGGCTGAGGGTGGGCCAATATCCGACCCTGTTCATCTACCATGAAGGTCTCATGAGTGCGTGATTTACCGAAGATTCTCAGGAGATCTTCATAAAGGAAGTCCAGCGAAAACAGTAACGAGGGTTTGTCATTGGCTCTCGGTCCTTCACCTCCGTCCCTTGGTTTTCTTGGTTTTTCCGCTTTTTCCTGTTGCCTGGAGAAACCAAGCGATACTACTAACCGCAAGAGGGCTATATCCGGAGACAATGAGACATTGCTAATCTGCAGCATGCCGGTTCGACTGATCAATGCCTGGCGGGAAAGCGGCTGTGAGTGTTGCCTGGTGACGAGATCTTCAGGGGTGGCGCCGATTTCTTCCAGCTTCTTCTCGTTGTAGTAAACAAGTGGTTTCCCACCACTAACCGGCGCCAACTCGACACGAAGGTACCCCGGCTCCATCAAGAAAAAATCGGCCATCAGGCGGCGGCGTTCGGCACTATCCGTAGACAGTAGTAGCTGTCGCGCCAGCAATCCCGCTTCCTTTACCTGTACTCCTATTGCCGCACGCACCTGGGCCGCCAGTGTTTGTACCAGGGTACTGTTCAGATCAAACGTGTACATGAGTTTGTCCCGGGTAAACAACGATACCGCCAGGTAAAGATAGCTCGACAAGGCAGCCAGTAGCATCGTCGAAACCAGCATGAGAACCTTGTAACGGATGGGAATGCGTATACGTCGGCGTCGTTCAGGACTGCCTTTCGGCATACTACCCACTCCTCCGTCCCTCCTTCTCTCTCCTTCTCTTCTTCTTTTCTTCCTCATGGAGATTCCCAGGCTCCGACATCGGGAGCTGAACCGTTGAAGTTTCCCTGAGCCGGCCCGTTGATATCGATACCGAGATCCACGCCGGCATCGATCATCGGACTCTGCGGCCAGAGGCGGAAATCAAAAGTACCGCGATCGATGTACAGAGGATTCGCAAGTATCGATGTCGCATCGATGCTGCAGGCCGAACAGTTGCCACCTCCGTTGCTGAAAAAACCGTTGTGATCACAGGCCGTGAAGTTTCCGTCTTCTCCCTGGATACCATACCCACCATTGTTGCAGAACAGATTGTTTTGCACCTCGATCGCCGTGGCTTGACTCGGCAGACTCAGTCCCGATGCCCCGTTGCCATCAAAGGTATTGTTGAACACTACCATGGCATCGATGGTATTCGCAGCCAGGACACCATTGGCATTGTTGGCATAGAAGTAGTTGCCGATGATGACCGTACCATCCGCTCCCTGGGCCAGGGCCAGGCCCTGCAGGTTATGGTGCAGACGATTTCCCAGGATGTCGGCACGTGCGGTCAGATCCAGCCCTTCCTGGGGATGATTGTCTATCTCGCAGCCGGGACCCACCTGGTTGTCCACACCTGTTATCCGCACTCCCAGTCCATTGTGATGTACGTGGCAATGGGCCAGCAGGTTGTTGTCGTCACCAACGATGACCGCCCAGGAGGAACAGTTGGTTATTTCCAGGTAATGTAGCTCGTTGAGGGGAGAAGCCAACACGATGCAATCAGCGTTGTTGAGATTGTCCCCGTCAACCACCACCCCGGACATTCCCACCACCTTGGTACCACTGGTATCCCAGGGGCTGGGCAGGCTGCTGGATAGCATGATGGTCATCGGTCCGTTGAAGGTCACGGTTTGCTGCCCGGACATGCCGGCGGCAATGTCCAGCGCCTCGCGCAGGGAAAGCCCGGTACCGCCCGGATCCTGCACGGTGGCACCGGGATCGTCCTCGTCCTGGTCGGTTGTAACCACCAGGGTATTGGCTACCTCCTGGACAACCACCGTCCTGGTCGTAAACCCGGAAAGCAGGCCAGTGTCCCGAACCTGCAGGGCAATGGTGTGTGTGCTCACGGTATTGAACGAATGGGTCGCTGTCTTTGTCGTCGTGAAGTCGGTGTCCCAGGTGCCATCGTTTTCCCAATCCCAGCGGACCTCCAGAAAAACCACGGCTTCCTCGCGGTCTCGGCTGGAACTGGCGTCAACAGTGAACTGCTGCCCGGGTTCAACCACCGGAGGTGATACCATGAAGGCAACTAGCGGGGGCGTATTGTCCGAGCAAGCAGGCTCCTGCGCATCGCTCTGCCCGTCACAATCATTGTCCACACCGTCGCTGCAAGAGGGATCCCCGTTGGGTCCTTCCACGTCGTCGCTACCGGTCGAGCACACCAATACCCCGTCCTGGCAGGAATCGTAGCTATCGTCCTCGCAGAGGTCGCTGTCGGGACCGTCACAGCTGCTGCCCAGCAGCGGGTCGGCCGAACCATCCGCCGTGGCCGGATCGCAATCGTTGTCCTGGCCGTCGCATATCTCGCGCGCCCCGGGGTAGCAGGCGCTGCCACAACCAGCGGGATCGTCGTCACAGTCGTCGCCTTCCGGGCAAGCGGCATCGATATGACCATCGCCATCCCGATCCCGGTCCACGAGTCCGTAAACACAGGTGCCATCCTGACAGGAGTAGCTGCGGCAAGGATCGCGACAGTCATCGTCGGTAAGGCAGGCGTCGGTTACAATTCTGAATGCATCAGCCAGGCTGCCCTGGCGCCCATCTGGATCGATTAGCAACAGGTCGTAGACTCCTACGGCCATGCCCGAGGGAACAACTGCAGTGATGTTGTTGCTGTCAATGTATGTCACCTGTTGCAGTTCCACCTGCCCCAGGCGGGCCTGAAAGTCCGTGCGTATGTAGGAGTGGCCGGAATTGTCGTAGCTTATTCTTATGGCCGGGTAGAACCCCTCCCCCTTGATGGTAATCGGTGTGACGATATCGGGCCGACCCTGTTCTGGCGTCACCCGTGACGGCCGTGGCGGTTCGGGCATTCTCTCCTGGCAGGACACCAGCAGTAACCCGGCTGACAACATCAAGGTTTTACACCAGCACTTCATGCCCTCACCAAATACCCAGGCGGTAGCCGGCGCCCGCCAGCAAGCCTCCGGGGTGCAGTTCCACTACTCCCCGGAGTGCACTCATCCAGGTATATCGTAATTCGGCAAACAACCAGCCCGGCCCCAGCTTTCCCTCTATCCCGGCCAGTCCCACCACGCCGAAGCTGGTGTTGCTGGTGGCGATATCACCAGGCTGAATACTCACCCTGCTGAATTCCAGGCGCGGCCCGGCGCCCAGGTAAAGATTGACCGGCCCTACGGGAAAAGCCACGCAGGCTGCAATCTCGACTGGGACCGCATGCAACCGTGAGGAGGCCTGCCGAGTTCCGGCCTCGTCCGTGGTGCTGGCAGTAGCCGTCAGGTAGCCAACCTGCAACGCCAAGCCCAACCGGCGCCGCCAGAACGGCAGGCGATAGGCCAGTTCCAGAGAAGGCTGGGCGGTGTTGATCTCTCCCAAGTTATGGAAGAAATCGACATGAACCCCCACAAAGACCGCCCGCTCGGTAATTGGCGGTTTTGACACTTCATAGCTGAAGCTGGTGCCTTCCGACCATTTCCCGGAAAATCCATCATCTTCCCGGGCCCTTACCCGCCACCACCATGCCCCCTCCCCGGGAAGTGATAGTCCGATACCAGCAGAAGATACGGTCCTGGTCACATGAGGTTTATCGAAATCCTTGTCCCTGCTAAGTTCCAACTGGTAGCTGTGGGCCCTGGCAACCGGCTTCCAGGAAAATCGCACTTGTTGGCCAGGGGGAAGCTCTACATGCTCCTTCATGGCCGGGCGGGTCAGCACGGGGGCCCGGGGAGGAATGCGCATGACGATCTCGAAGCTCGACACGGCCTCGTTACCTGTTTCCCTTGCCGCCGTAACCTCCGTCCCCTTGTTTTTTGCCGCCGTAACCTCCGTCCCCTTGTTTTTTTCCTTTTTTCCCTGTTCTCGTACGGCCTTCTGCACCTCGGTTCCCGGTGGCGTCCCCGGCGGCGGCTGTTTCATCGCCTGGCTTCGTACCTCCGTCCCTCGTTCGCTGCGTTCGCTGCGTACTCGCCAGCGGTAGGTACCGGGAGCGAGGTTGTCCAGATCCAGGTGGGTCTCGACCAGGCGCCGGCGCAGGGGAACGGATCCGCCGGCCGGACCATCCACCGCAACCAGGTATCCGGTGGCCCCGGCCACCGGTTGCCAGTTCAGACGCAGTGACGCCCGGCGCCTGGTGGTAATAATCCTGGCACCCGGAGCCGGCGCCAGCAAGCGGGGAGCCGCCAGGGGGGGTGGGGGGGCGACCTGCCTGGCCGCTTCCACCAGGAAATGTCCAACCTTGCTCCAGCCGGAGGGAGGATCGAGACAACGCACCCGCCAGGTCCACTCGCCGGCCTGCTTCACCGGCAACCGGACACTCCTGGCAGCGGTGGCCTTCGCCAGCAACGGAGATTTCCGCCCTCTGCCCGGAAACAGTTGCCATTGGAAGCGACAGGGGCGGGGGCTCCAGCGGAAGGTGATTCCCTCTTGTGACTTTGCCCGGGAGAACTTTTCCCCGCCAAGTGGGGCAAGAATCCTCGGCACCGCCGGTACCAGGCGAAAACTGGTCACGCGACTGGGCCTGGTGTGCCGGCCATTGAGATCTATTCCCACCAGGCGCCAGTAGTAGGTGCCTGTCCGCTCAGGCCTCCAGAGGAATCTCGTTTTCCTGCCCAAGTGCCTGCTGACCAGGGTGCTACTCAACTCGGCATCACGACCCAACTCCACTACCACGTCCCGCAATAGTTCACTTCCCCGCCAGCGCAGCTCGACCGCGGGCGTGCGCCGGGCCCAGTTGAAGATCTTTCCAGCAGGAGGCTTCCAGGGCTGCGGTGGTGCCACCACGGCCCCGATGATACGCGGCGAGCTGAACTCTCCCTCGCGTCCCTCGCTGTCGATACTCTTGACCCTCCAGAAGTAGCGACGCTGGGTCAAGTGCCGCCAGGTAAAGTAGCTGTTCTTCACCAGGCGACGCAGTACCACTTTCCGAAACGCCAGGTCCTCGGCAATCTCCAGCTGGTAGTTATCTATTCCAGGCACCTTTTCCCAGCGCAAGATGATTCCCTTGCGCCGGGGCGGTTCCTCGGCATGCGCCACTCCCACCACCAGGCGCAGCAACCAGGAACCGTGGTCCGGTTCTGGTGTCGGCGATGGAATGGTCTCCACCTGGGGATTGAACAAGCGCGGTGGCCGGGGTATGGGCTTGTGTATCAAGCGAAAGCAAGACTGCCGGCACCAGGGTGATCGCCCGCGGGCGGCATCGTCCACCCGCACCCGGAAGCAATAGTGTCCCTC
>QMME01000173.1 GCA_003647095.1 Deltaproteobacteria bacterium | reverse complement strand
GGGCCGGGATCGTTCATGACGTCGGCGAAGCAGAAGGGCGCCTCGGGGGCGCACTCGTCGTCGCAGTTGCAGCTCTGGCCGAGCTGGTGATCGTGGGTGGGCTGGCACTCGCCGTCGCCGCCGCCGGGATCGCCGGGAAGATCGGCACCGGCATCGCCGCCGGTATCGGCGCCGCTATCGCTGCCGCCGTCCGCGCCGGCGTCGGCCTGGTCTCCGCCGCCGGAGCCGTCCACCGGCGGTATACCGTCGCTGCTGCTGCAGTGGTGGCTGTCCACGTCGCAGAACGAACCCTGGCGGCAGTCGCTGTCTTCGTCGCAGCCGAGCAGGCAGCAGCCGCTGGCGCAGTACTGGCCGCTGGGGCAGTCGGCCGGGCCGCTGCAGCGTTCTTCCTGGGAACAGGAGGGATTCGACGAGGAGCAGGCCGCACCCACCACCAGCATCAGCAATCCCAGTGCCCCGGCCATCGCTCCTGCTCCGGTACGCCACGGTTCTCTTGATACCGACATCTGCTCACCTCCCGGCCCGGGTTCAGGTGACATTGTGCAGTGAAATCACGGGGAGTGCAAGGTGATTCACGGTGCGGGCAGGTGTTTCTGCCAGCGGTCGGGTGGCGGGAAAGGCACCACCACCAGCTGCTGCCTGGGGGCTGCAAGAAGTTGCTTGACATCCTTCTGAAATGGTATTACGAAAAGATAATACGTAACACCCAACAATGGAGGTGACTAGATGAGGAATTCGCCAGTACTGGCAGGGATTGCAGGTCTTATCCTGTTTTTTTCCGCTTGTGGCAGCGAGCAGGGCAGCGCCTTGGTGACTGTAAAGAACGATTTCAATAACCCGGAGATGGACTTCCAGCCACCCTGGACCATCTGCCAGTCGTCCTACCTGGGAGTGGAATTCGGCAAGATCGACCTCGGTCAGTTGAGCGAGGAGAAGGAGGTATCACCCGGCCTGGACTACGTGCTCATGGTGGCTGCCTGGGACGATCCCAGCTGCGCACCCGAGCACTGCCTGCCCATTGCCAGCAAGAACGAGGAAGAGGTTGTGGATGGCCAGCAGCGGGAGATAGACATCAACCTGCCCAACCACCAGGGGCCCTGTCCCCCCGAGGGAGTACCGCCCATTCCCCAGCAACAGTATGAGCGAATCCTGCAGCTATGGCCGGACTACAACTTCAAGCCTTACGACCAGCGCACGGAAAATCCCCAGTGCCAGCACTAGGCCGCGTCCTGGTGGCGGGTCTGCTGCTGGGTGCGCTCGTCCTGGGCGGGTGCGAGGACATCTATCCCGAGGTGGTCGTGGTCAACCGTACCGGCGAGAAGATACTCCTGCGCAATGCCAGCTTCTCCGGTTGCCTGTGGCAGCAGGTGTTGGCCTTCGGCGAGTCGAGTAGCCCCGGCCGCTGCCTGCCCGGGGAGGATCGCGTCCATTTCCAGAAGCTGGATGTAGGTTCCTATTGCCAGCAACAGGCCGAGGACGGCACCATCGACGGCGTCTGCGCCTGTAGCCAGGGACAGTGCCTGCCCGCCGACAGCGATCCCGACCTGGTGAACGAGCGACCATTGTGGTTCAACTACCAGACCGTCACCAGCTACCGGGTCGGCTACGGGGAGTTCCACCTCGTCGAGATAACCTGCGAGGACTGGGAACAGGATTTTTCCGTGCCCGGTCCCTACGGGCACTGACAGAGGTCGACGTGAAGCCGTCGGAAGTGCTGGTGCTTGCCGTGCTGGTGGTGTGCCAGGCGGCGGTCGCCCAGGAAACGGCGGACGGCGGGTCCGGGCACGAGGCGGCGGAACAACCCACCCGGCAGGCTGGTGGCGGCGAGCAGGCGCCAGGGAAAAAACCACGCCATCGTGACCGCCCCAAGAAGAAGCCGCCGGAGCAGTCACCCGTCGAGGTGGTGATCACCGCTCCCCGGCCCCTTTCCCGCGACAACACCGGCGACGAGGTGCTGGTGGAGGGCCAGCAGCTCGCCCGCAGCCCCCAGGACAGCATGCTCGAGGCCCTGGCACGGGAGGACGCCAACGTCTATGTGCCGGCCCGGGGCGTGCTGCACGGTATAGCCAGTGGGGCCACCGGCAGCATTCACATGCGCGGCCTGGGGGGCAGTCCCAACACCCAGGTGCTGGTCGTCGAGGATGGGGTGCCCGATTACCAGGGTATATTCGGCCATCCCATCCCCGATGCCTACCTGCCCTTCCTGGTCGATCGGGTACTGCTGGTCAAGGGAGGGGACTCGGTACTGTATGGCAACAACGCCATGGGCGGGGCGGTGGTTATCCGCAGCCGCTGGCTCGAATCACCGGGTTGCCAGCTCCTGGCCGATTCCTCCTGGGGCAGCTATTTCACCCAGCGCCAGGTGGCCGGCCTGCTCGCCAACCTGGGGTCCTGGGACCTGGCGGCGGCCTTCGTGGCCATGTCCAGCGATGGTCACCGGGACGGCGCCGGGGGAAGGCAACTGGTGGGTATCAGCGCCGCCCGCTACCGCTTCGCCAACGGCCTCAGGCTGGTACTGCGGAACAAGTTCGTTCACCTCAAGGGCGCCGATCCCGGCCCCGCCAGCCATCCCTTTGCGGATCACTGGTTTGCCGTCTGGCGTGACAATGCCGCACTGCAACTGTCGTGGCGCCCCGCGGGCGTGCGCCTGGAGACCCGCCTGTATGCCAACAGCGGCGTGCACCGGCTCTACGATGGTTTCTACTCCGTCGACTACGTGGCTGGCGGGGCCCTGGAAGCGACGCTGTACCTGCACCCCGGATACCGCTTGCTGTTGGGTCTGGCGGCGGAGACGGCCGGGGGGCGGGTGGAGGACCGCAGCAGCGGCGAGCGGCCCACGGTGCGTTCTCTCTCCGACACTTCCTGTTACCAGCAATTCCAGCTGCGGCCTGTCGAGGAACTGGAGCTGGTGGTGGGGGCGCGTGCCCTGCTGCAGGCCAGCTACGGCACGGCATTGCTTTACAAGGGAGGGCTGCGCTGGCTCCTGGGGGGAGGTTTCGCCCTGCGCACGCGACTGGCCCGCAACTTCCGGCATCCCACCATTCGTGAGCTGTACCTGCCCTTTCCCACCGCCAACCCCGGCTTGCGCCCGGAGCACTCCCTCAACTGGGACCTGGGAGCGAGCTACCAATCCCGGCACCTGGAGATCCGCTGCACCGTCTATCGCACGGCGGCGGATGATCTCATCAAGTACTTCGGCAGCTGGCCGACCGCCGAGGTGGTCAACATCGATCACATCGTCATTTGGGGTGTGGAAGCCAGGGTGGCGTTACGGAAGCTGGGACCCTTCTCCTTCTTCCTGGCCGGCAACTGGCAGGACGTGGGCCGCTATACCCGCCAGAATCCCTCGGCCAAGATGAACTTCGGCCTGCAGGCCCGCTGGCCGCTGGGGCGGCAGGCAATAGCCGCCAGGCTGGAAGGCCAGTGGGTACACGGACTGTATATGGCCGACTACGGTCGTCGTCCCCTGGACGATGTGTTCGTGGTGGACGCCTCGTTACGCTACCGCTACCGGCTGCCGGGCCGCGGCCTGGTGCTGGAACCGTATCTGTTGTTGCGCAACCTGCTCGATAACCGCTATGCCTACATCGAGGACTACCTCATGCCGGGGCTGAACTTCAGCGCCGGCCTGCGGCTGGAGATGTGATGAGCGGACAGCAGTTGACTTCGCGGGAACTGGCCCGTTGCGGCCTGCTGGGGGCGGCGGCGCTGTTGTTGCCGGTGCTGTTTCACCTGGTGCGCCTGGGACACGTGTTCATGCCCATGTACCTGCCCCTGGTGTTGCTGGCCTTCTACGTGCGCCCCCTGCCGGCAGCCGTCACCGCCGCCGTGGTACCCCTGCTGTCGGGTGCGGTCACGGGTATGCCGCCCTTCTATCCGCCGGTGGCCGTTTTCATGGCGCTGGAACTGGCCACCATGGCCGCCCTGATTTCCCTGCTGGCCGGCCGCTGGCCGCGGCTCAATCGCTGGCTGGTCCTGGTGCCGGTGCTGTTGCTGGGCCGGGTGGAGTACCTGGCCATGGTGTGGGGCTTTTCCCGGGTCATCGAGTTGCCGGCGGAATTCCTGGCCGGGGTATCGCTGTTGAGCGGCTGGCCAGGGCTGGTGTTGATGGTGGTGGTGGTCCCGCCGCTGGCGGGTTGGCGGCGGCGTGCTGCAGCGGTCGTGGCCGGGCCGGCAGAGCGGGGCCGTGGTGACTAGCGAGGCGGACATGGAAAGAAACCAGCGAGTGGCGTACTTCGACGGCATCGCCGACAAGTGGGACGGCTGGGAGGAAGACCCGCGGGCACTGCGCCAGCGCCTGCGGGAATGGTTGCAAAGGTTCGCGGTGGCCCGGGACGAGCGGGTACTCGATGTCGGCTGCGGCACCGGCAACCTGACGGCCGCCCTGCTGGAGATGCTCGGCGAAGAAGGGCGGGTGGTGGCGGTGGACATTTCGCCCGGCATGTTGCGGGTGGCCCGAGGCAAGATAGAGGACCCGCGGGTGAGCTGGTTGCTGGCCGATGTCGCGCGGCTGCCCCGGCCCGCTGCCGACTGCACTCGGGCCATCTGCTACTCCGTATGGCCCCATTTTCCGGACCGCCGGAGGGCGGCGCGGGAACTGTGGCGGGTGCTCAGGCCCGGCGGCCGGCTGCACGTCTGGCACCTGCTGGGGCGCGAGCAGGTCAACCGCATACACGCCACGGCCGGACCGGCGGTGAGCGACGATGTCCTGCCCCCGGCTGAGCAGACGGCCACCCTGCTGGCGGAAGAGGGATTTTCCGTGCAGCAGGTGGTGGACGATGCGAACCTGTACCTGGTGACCGCCAGCAAGCCGGAGACCTGATTCCCCATGCGCCTGGTCTGGCACGACATCTGGGGTTGCGCGCGCGGGCCGGTGATGCGCCTGGCTCCGCGCACGCGCCTGCTGGCCGGGGCCGGGTTGTTCGTCTCCTGCCTGACGCTGCCGGTGCTGGAACGCTACGGCTGGTTGCTACTGGTCGGCCTGGTGCTTTCCTGGCTGCTGCTGTGCCGTCCCCCTGCCCGGATGTTGCTGCGAACAACGCTGCTGGGCCTGGTACTGCTGCTGCCTTACTTTCTGCTGCTGCCCCTGCTGCCTTCCTCGGCCGGAACAGGCTGGCGGGCCCTGTCCGTTCCCACCCGCGTGTTTCTGCACGGCATGAGCGGGTTGCTGGTGTCGGTGACCACGGTGATGGCGCTCACCGCCAGCGACCTGCGCGAGGCCCTGGTACGCCTGCCCTTGCCCCGGCTGGTGGTGGCCATCCTGTTGCAGATCGTCCAGCAAACCAGCAAGCTGCTCTACGAGAGCGGGCGCATGGCCGCGGCCATGTCCGTGCGCGGGGCTTCGCGGGGTCCTACCGCCGCCTGGCGCATCCTCTTCTCGCTGCCCCGCAGCTGGTTGCCGCGTGTGCTGGACCGCTCCGACCGGGTAGCCGCGGCCATGGAAGTGCGCGGCTATGACCAGGCCGGGGTGCGGCCGATGCTACCCATGAAGCAGCGGGTCGGGGACCTGTTGCTGTTGCTGGCGGTGATGCTGGTGCTGGTGCTGGCGGTGTACCTGCGCCTGGAGACGGGAAGATGACCGGGACGGTGCTGGCGCTGCGGCAGGCGAGTATCTTCCACGAGGCCGACGGCCCGGCCGTGCTGGAGGGGATCAGCTTTTCCATTCAGGCCGGCGAGCGGGTGGCCCTGCTGGGGCTGAACGGTTCGGGCAAGACCAGCTTGTTGATGGGCTGCGTGGGCCTGCTGTTCCACCGGGGCGAGGTGGAGATCGCCGGCATCGCGCTCGGCCGCCAGACCCTGGCCCAGGTTCGCCGGCAGGTGGGCTTCCTGTTCAACGTTCCCGAGGACCAGCTGCTGTTGCCGCGGGTCATCGAGGACGTGGCCTTCGGTTTGCTGCAACGGGGACTGGCGGCAGAGGAGGCCCGCCGCCAGGCGGAACGGGTGCTGCAAGAGCTGGGTATTTCCCGGCTGGCCGGACAGCCCCTGCATCACCTGTCCCATGGCCAGAAGTTGCGAGTGGCCCTGGCCGGGGCACTGGTGACGCGGCCGCAGCTGCTGCTGCTCGACGAACCCTCGGCCGGGCTCGATCCCCCGGGCCGGCGGCGCCTGGTGGAGCTGCTATGCCGGCTGGAGGCTGGCATGCTGGTGGCCACCCACGATATCGACTTCGCCCGGCAGGTGTGCCGGCGTTTCCTGGTGCTCGATCGGGGACAACTGGTGTACGACGGGGATGAACCCGGCCCGCTGCTGGAGAGCTGGAAGTAACTAGCCCCGTCACCAGGGCAGCACCGTCACCACCGGGCGGTGGTCGGAGACGTGCTCCAGGTAGTCGTAGTCGCTTATCTCCACGTCCAGGGGAACCACGCCGGTGCTGCCGCGGTCCAGCCAGGTGAACAGGCCCTCGCTGAACAGCAGGTGGTCGATGAGCACGTGGTAGGGCACGAAGGAATACTCCCGGCCGGCCAGGGGAGCGGTGGCGAAGCGGAACTGATCGGGATGGTTGGTGAAGCTGGTAAAGACGTTATCGGCGGCCGGGTCGTCCAGCTCGTCGTTGAAATCCCCCAGCACCACCACGTTGTCGACACCCTGGGCCTGCAGTTCCTCGACATGCTGGGCCAGCTTCTCGCAGGCCGAGCGCCGGCGGGCCTCGTTTTCCTCGCCCAGCTCGGCCTTGAGGTGGACGACGATGACCCAGAGAACGACTTCACTGCCATCGGGCCCGCTCAGGTAGAACTCGGCTTCCAGCGGCGGGCGGGGAAAGACGTAGCTTTCCGAAAGAAACAGCAGGTGCCACTCACGCAGGCGCAGCAGCGAGCTGCGGAAGACAAAGCCGGTCTTCTGGTACTCGCCGGGACGGTACTCGTGCGGGCTGAGCACCGCCTCGAAGCCGTCGAGCCCGGCCAGCAGGCGTTCGAAGATGTCGCTGTCGGCAATCTCTTCCACCCCGAGGAGATCGATGTCCATCTGCCGGATGAGCTCGGCCACGCGGGTGGTGGTGCTGGAGTCGCTGGGGAAGTTGCGGATGTTCCAGGTGGCCAGCTCGAAGGTTTCTGCAGAACCTACCCGCCAGGCTGGCCCCGGCCTCTTGTCGTTGTCGGTGGCGCCGTCTGCCCGGCCGGCGTCGAAGCCACCGTCTGCACCGCCTCCCGCCGGCAGGCAGGCTGCCAGCCACGAGGCAACCAGCAGGACGGGAAACGGCCAGAGAAGAGAGGCCTTCTTCATGTCCGCATTCTAGTCCAGGGCGGACTCCGGAGCACGAGATATTTCGCTGGAACGACTACGGGTTTTCCTGTAGCCTTGGCAACTGTCCGGTCCGGGAATGTCTTTCCGTCCGACGTATGATGTCAGCATCAGGACGGGCAGCAGCGAGGTGAGGGTAGATGCCAGAGCGAGTGAATCTGCGAACGATGGTTTCCCTGGCGATGGCATGGTGTTGCCTGCTCGGGGACGGGCTGGCCCCGGCCCGGGCGGGGGAGACCGGGCCCATAGTGGCCGTACTGGACATAGAAGATCGCGGCTCGGGCCTGAGTGCCGACGTTCTCGACCGGCTCACCGACTACCTGGCCGTGCTCATGGCCGAGGCCGGCTACTCGGTGGTGCCGCGCGAGCAGATCCGCGACCGGCTGGTGCAGATGCAGAAGGAATCCTACAAGAGCTGCTACGACCAGAAATGCCAGATCGATTTGGGCCGGGAGCTGGCCGCCCAGAAGGTGCTGGCTCCAAAGGTGCTGCAGATTGGCGGCGAGTGCCGGCTGCTGGGTACCCTGCTGGATCTCAAGCTGGCCGCCTCGGAGCGGGCGGCCACCGCCAAGGCCGCCTGCAACGAACGTGGCATGCTGCTGGCGGTGGAACGGCTGGTGGCCAAGCTCACCGGCCAGCGGACGAGCCGCTCCCGGCACCCGCCGACTACTCCACCGCGGCCGGCACCGGTGTCCAGGCCGGTGAAGACGGCGAAGCCGGCACCG
>QMME01000172.1 GCA_003647095.1 Deltaproteobacteria bacterium | reverse complement strand
GCGCTTCTCGGCCAGGTCGAGCATGGAGGCATACATGGTGGGCACCCCGAAGAACAGGGTGGGCCGGTACTTGACCAGCAACTCGAACATCAGTTGCGGTGTGGGCCGGCCGGGTTAGTGCACCGCCGCCGCGCCCACCGAGAGGGGAAAGTAGTTGGAGTTGCCCAGCCCGTAGGCGAAGAACAGCCGCGCCACCGACAGGGTGATGTCGTCCTCGGTCACGTTCAACACCTGGCGGGCGTAGTTCTCGGCGCAGACCACCATGTCGTACTGGGAGTGGATGGTTCCCTTGGGGGTGCCGGTGGAACCGGAGGAGTAGAGCCAGAAGCTGACATCGTCGCGGGTAGTGGCCGCCGACTTGCAGGTGTCCGGGGCCCGCTTGTACTTCTGCCTGAAGGGGATCTCCGCTCCCTGCCCCTCCTCCACCACGATGAGATCGCGCAGGTAGGGAAGATCGCCGCGGATGCTCTGGATTACCGGCAGCAGCGACTTCGACACCACCAGCACCCGTGCCCGCGAATCGTTGAGAAAGTACTCGTATTCCTCCGGAGTCAACAGGGTACTGCAGGGCACGGGCACGGCGCCGATGCGCATGGCGCCCCAGAAGCAGGCGTAGAACTCGGGGGTATCGAGCAGCACCAGCAGCACCCGGTCCTCGATGTGCACCCCCAGGTCGCGCAGGGCGTTGGCCGTCTTGTTGACCATCTTCTGCACCTGGTTGTAGCTCAGGCGGGTGTCCCCGAAGTATATGGCCGTGCGGTGCCCGCGTCCTTGGCGGATGTTGCGGTCGATGAAATAATCGGCCGCGTTGAAGAGACGACTCTCGCCGCCGGCATCAGGAGTGATGGGGGTAACGGTGCTCATGGCCAGTCCCCATCGGCCAGGCGCTCGCGCAGGATGCGGTGCAGGATCTTGCCGGTGGCGGTGCGCGGCATCTGCCCGGGCTCGATGAACACCACCCGCTTGGGACGCTTGTAGCCGGCCAGGTGCCGGCGGCAGTGTTGCACCACTTCCTCCTCGCTGCACTCGGCCCCGGGCTTGCGGATGACCACCGCGCACACGGACTCGCCCCACTTCTCGTGGGGCACGCCCACCACCGCCGCGTCCATGACCGCCGGGTGCTGGCAGATGACGTTTTCCACCTCCGAGGGAAACACGTGCTCGCCGCCGGTGATGATCATGTTGTGCTTGCGATCCACCAGGAAGTAGTAGCCGTCCTCGTCCTGGTAGGCCATGTCACCGGCCGAGAACCACTCCCCGGCATGGGCGGCGCGGGTCTTGGCCTCGTCCTTGAAGTAGCCGTCGAAGAGCATGGGCCCGCGCGAGTACAACTCGCCGATCTGGCCGGGTGCCACCGGCTGTTGGTTCTCGTCGAGAATCTTGATCTCGTCGGTGCCCAGGCTCTCGCGGCCGATGGAACCGGGCTTGGTCAACTGCTCGTCCGGGCCCAGCACGGTGACGATGCCCGCCTCGGTGGAGCCGTAACCCTCGTACAGTTCCACCCCCGGCAGCATGGCCATGATGGCCTTCTTGTGCTCCACCCGGGCCGGGGCCGAGGAGCACAGCAGCTTCTTGATCGACGACAGGTCGTAGCGGGCCCGTTCCTCGGGGGGTATGGCCAGGATGAGCGCGTAGTGGGTGGGGATCAGCGAGATGAAGTTGATGCGCGCCTGCTGCACCACCTGGAGCATCTGCCGCGGCTCGAAACCGCGGGCGGGAACCACGTAGGTGCTGCCGCCGATGTAGGTCAAGGTGAAGGTGAAGAAGGTGGTGTTGACGTGGCACAGGGGCATGACGTTGAGCACGCGATCGCCGGGCCGGAAGTCGAAGTCGATGGCGTTGATGAGGTAGAAGGCCACGTAGGATTCGTGCGAGCGCAGCACTCCCTTGGGCTTGCCGGTGGTTCCCGAGGTGTAGAGCAACACCCAGGTATCCTCGGGGCGCACGACCACCTCGGGTTCCCGCTCCTCCCCCCGTTCCAGGAGCTCATCGTACGACAGGTAACCGGCCGCCTTCCCGCCCACCAGGATGTGCCGGCCGGTGGGGGCGGTGAGCTGGTCACGCACCGCCTCGAACGTCTCCCGGAAGGGTTCGTGCACCACGAAGGCGCTGGCCTCGGCGTGGTTGGATATGTAGGTCACGTCCTCGCCGGTGAGTCGGAAGTTGATGGGATTGATTACCAGCCCGGCCTTGGCGGCGGCCAGGTACAGCTCCACGAACTCGATGCTGTTCTCGGAGAGTACCGAGATGCGATCGCCCTTGCGCAGCCCCAACTCCAGCAGGGCGTTGGCCAGGCGGCACACGCGCCGGTTGGTCTCCAGGAAGCTGAAGCTGCGCCGCTGGTCCATCAGGCAGGGAGTATCGCGGTACTTGCGGGCGTTTACCTTGAGGACCTGGCCCAGGTTCATCCAGTGGGCTGACATGGACATTCCTCCCGGACCCTCAGGCCCGTTCCAGCTTGACCCGGTAGTCCACCACCAGGGTGGGTCGGCCGGCCGGTGCCGCCAGCACCGGGTTGAGATCCAGCTCGCTTATCTCCGGGTGATCGGAAAGCAGGCAGGAGACGCGCAGCAGGATGTCGACGAGTTTTTCCCGGTCCACCGGCGGCTGCCCGCGTACCCCGGCCAGGATGGCCGAGCCCTGCAGGGCATCGAGCATGCTCTCGGCCTCGGCCCGGCCCAGCGGGGCCAGCTTGAAGACCACGTCGCGCAGTACCTCGACGTGGATGCCGCCCAGTCCGAACATCACCATGGGGCCCAGGTCGCGGGCCGGGGCTCCGCCGACGATTACCTCGACTCCCTGCTCGACGTGCTTCTGCAACAGGAAGGCCAGGCCCTCCTGCCCGGCCAGGCGGGATTGCATGTCGTCGAAGGCCTGCTTGAGCCGGCCCTCGTTCTCCAGCCCGACGGCCACCGCCCCGGCCTCGCTCTTGTGCACCAGCCCGGGGGCACTGGCCTTGAGCACCACCGGGTAGCCCAGCTCGGCCGCGGCCGCGCGGGCCTCGGCCCAGCTTTCCACGCGCCGCTCGGGAACCAGCGGCAACCCGTAGCCGGCCAGCAGGGCGGCGGCGTCCGCGGGGGCCAGGAACCCCTGGGAATCGGTGGTTGCCTGCTCGATGATCTTGGCCGTGCCCGGGGCGGTGACCACCTTCTCCACCACGCCCGTGGGGGGGCGATCGCGCAGGCGGCGGAAGCGGTCCATGTTGATGAGCACCCGGGCGGCCGCCTCCGGGAAATAGTAGACGGGAACTCCCGCCTGGCGCACCCGCTTCAGCGTCTCGCGCCACTCGACTTTCTCCTCGGGATTGGTCATGCCCACCGCCAGCAGGGTCTTGTCGGTGCCGGCGGCCACCTTCTCCACCGCCTTGGCGATGCCCAGGGTGTCGACGAAGAAGGGTGTCATGAAGCAGACCACCATGGCGTCGATGCCGGGATCGGCGTCGAGCGCCTGCAGGGCCGCGGTGAATTCCTCCTCGGCGGCGGTGGCCATCATGTCGATGGGGTTGGCCACCGAGGCGATGGCCTGCAGCTTCTCGCGCAGGGGATCGGCCACCTGGGGACTGAGCCGGGGCACTTGCAGGCCGCCCTTGACCACCTCGTCGGTGACGATGATGGCCGGCGAACCGGCGTTGGTGACCATGCCCACGCCGTTGCCCCGGGGTACCGGCTGGCTGGCGAAGGCCTGGGCCGTCTGGCACAGCTCGGACAGGGAGGCGAAGCGCAGCACCCCGCACTTGTCGAAGAGCACGTCGGAGATGGTGTCCTGCTCCACCAGCCCGCCGGTGTGGGAGCTGGCCGCGCGGGCTCCCTCGGCGGTGGTGCCGCTCTTGAGCGCCAGCACCGGCTTGCGGGCCGCCACCGGGCGCACCCGTTCCAGGAACTCGCGCGGGTCGGCGAACGACTCCGCGTGCAGCACGATCACCCGGGTCTGCTCGTCCTGGCCGTAGTACTCGATGATCTCCGGTACCGAGATGTCGCAGGCATTGCCGTTGGAGGCATACATGCGCTGGCCCACGCCGTTCATGCCGAAGTAGTTGTTGATCACCTCGGCCACCCCGCCTCCCTGGGCCACGATGGAGATGTGCCCCGGGGACATGGTGGCGAAGGTGAAGTTGGCATAGAGCTTGGCCCGGGGATCGCTGTTCATCACTCCCTGGCAGTTGGGACCGAACAGGCGCAGCCCGCCGGCCCGGGCGATCTCCACCAGTTCCCGCTCCTGGCGCGCTCCCTCCGGGCCCAGCTCCTTGAAGCCGGAGGTATTGATGATGGCCACCTTGACCCCCTTGGTGACGCAGTCGCGCAGCGTCTGGGCCACCAGGGTGTTGCGCACGATGACGTGCACCAGGTCCACCTCGCCCTCCACTTCCAGGATGGATGGGGCCACCGGCATGCCCAGGATCTCGCCGCCCTTGGGGTTGACCGGGGTGATGCTTCCCGCAAAACCGTAGCGCTTGAGGTTGGTGAGAATGCGGTGCCCGATGGTGAAGGGGCGGTTGGAGGCGCCGATGACGGCGATGGACTTGGGAAAGAACAGGGCATCGAGACTGGACATGATCACCTCCTGCCAACCAGGGCCGCGCCCAGCGCCCCCACGTACTGGGCATGGGGGGGGACGAACACCTCGGCCTGCAGCTGCTGCGAGAGGATCTCGCGCATGAGCGGCTGGTGGGCCATCACCCCGCCGGTGGCCACCACCTGGCCGCTGATGGACTGTACCTCCAGCACCCGCCGCGCCACCGACTCCAGGGCCGCCCGGGCCAGGTCTTCCACCCGTACACCGGCGCGGATGCGCGAGAGGATCTCGGTCATGGCGAACACCGTGCAGAAGGAACCGATGCGCACGCTGGGATCGGTGGCCTGCCCGGCCAGCTCGGCCAGCTTGTCGAGGGGCACCTTCAGGCGCAGGGCCACTTCTTCCAGGAAGGCCCCGGTGCCGGCGGCGCACTTGCGGTTCATGGTGAAGTTGAGCCGGCGGCCGTTTTCGTCGATGCGGATGACCTTGTTGTCCTGCCCGCCGATGTCCACCACGGTGATGGCCCGGGGCAGGTGGTGGTAGGCGCCGCGGGCGTGGCAGTCGATCTCGGTGCGGCGCTGGTGGGCGAAATCGACGTTGTCGCGCCCGAAGCCGCAGGCCACGATCCTCTCCACCTCGGCCTCCGCGATGCCGGCCTGCCGGCAGGCGGCGGCGAAGCAGCGCCGGGCCGAGCCGGAGAGGTCGGCCCCGGAGGGAGAGAGCCCGCGGCCCAGCTCCCGGGCCTGGTCGTCGATCACCACCGCCTTGGCGGCCGAGGAACCGACATCAACTCCGGCGAAGAAGCTCATTGCACCTCCCGGGCGGTCCGGGACCGGACCGGCCGCGCCTGACTAGCCCTGCTCCAGTTGCTCGACGAAGGCCTCGATGCTGGTGCGGGCCTGCTCGTCGGACCAGCAGCGCAGGTCGTTGAGGTCGCCGCTGAGTATCAGGTAGGGCTTGCCGGTACGCTGTTCCAGCCGCTGCGGCATGGCGTAACGGCTGTTGGTGTTGTTGGGACAGGTCTTGGCATCGTGGTAGACGATGCCGTCCACCTGGTAGCGCTGGCACATGTCGGCGATGTAGTCCTCCTTGACCGGGTCGGAGCGCACGATGAACAGCTCGGTGTAGGCCCGGGCCATGGAGCGGAAGGGATCGTCGGGATCCAGCTGGTTGAAGATCCAGGAGTTGCAGTAGGTGGAGGCCACCACGCAGGTGCGCAGCGACAAGAACAGCTCTCCCAGCGCCCGCAGGCGCCCCCACACCGGCATGCCCTCCCAGTAGAGCCGGTGCCGTTCGCCTTCGATGGCCCCCTCGCCGCTTTCCACCCGCTGCTGGAGTTCGGCCAGCAACTGCTGGTAGTACTCCACCGCCACCGGCAGGCCGCGCAGCACCACCGCCGGGCCCATGTGGATGGTGCCGTCGAAGAAGGTCAGGGCCGAGGGACGGGCCGAGCCGGTAAGCAGCACCTGCTCCCACAGCTCCGAGCAGCGGCGCGACAGACCCACCGACTGGCGGAAAAGATCCATGTCGAGCTTGTGCCCGGCGATGGGCTCGAGCTGCTCGGCCAGGTGCTGGAGCTGGCGGGTGATGGAATCGACGTGGGCCTCGCTGACCGGGCCCACGTTGCGGTGGGTCTCGATGCCCAGGCAGGGCACGTTCCAGTGGCGGCCGTACCACATGAACCAGTCCTGCACGTCACGACACTGGTTGGTGTTGTAGACCAGCACGTCCGGCTTGGGCACCGACTGGATGCCGTAGGCGTCCTGCAAGGGGGTGTAGCCCTGCAGGTAGGCACCCACGTCGGCGGTGAGGTAGGAACAGATGTCGGGCGAATAGCCGGCGGCGTTGGCGTAGGGGATGTAGTCGGTGGCCTTGCGGGTGGCCCCCAGCATGGCCGCGTGGTTCTCCGGGTAGTAGACCTCGAAGCCGAACCCCTGCAGCAGCTCGGCCGGGCCCACGCTGGTGCACCAGGCCACCTTCTTCCCGGGGTCGCGGGAGGCCTCGTCCACCCGGTGGAAGTGCTCGGCCATGATCTTCTTCATGGTCTTGGCGGCGCTTATCCTCTTCACCTGGGCTTTTTGCTCGCTCATGGCGTTTTCCTCCATCGGCGGCCTTCTTACCGCGCCCCCCGGGTGCTGTCAACCACGCTTCCTTGACCCGCGGGCCGGCGCGGACTATAAGGACGAGCGTTGCAAACCCTTCGCCTGGAGGTGGTGCATGGCCTTTTCCTTTCGCGGACTGGAAATCGACAAGATCGGCGTCATCGGCTCGGGCCAGATCGGCCCCGACATCGCCCTCTACTTCACCAAGGTCTTCCACCCCCACGGGGTCAAGGTGGTGGTGGTGGACGTCGTCGCCGAGGCCCTCGAGCGCGGCCGGGCCAAGCTGGAGAAGAAGGTCAACAAGGGAGTGGAGACGGGAGCCTTCAAGCCGGAGAAGGCCCAGGCCATGCTGGCCGGGGTGGAGTTCACCGCCGACTACCAGGCGCTGGCCGGGGCCCAGTTCGTCATCGAGGCGGCCACCGAGAACCTGGAGCTGAAGCGCAAGATCTTCGCCCAGCTCGAGCCGCTGTGCGCCCCCGGGGCGGTGCTGGCCTCGAACTCCTCGCACCTGGAGCCCGAGGTCATCTTCGAGAAACTCCAGGACCGCTCCCGGGCCCTGGTGATCCACTACTTCTTCCCCGCCGAGCGCAACCCGGCCGTCGAGATCATCCCCGGCGCCGACACCGACGGCAAGCTGGTTCACACCCTGCTCAGCCTCTACGAGCACATCGGCAAGGTGCCCATCCGCGTGGGCAGCCGCTACGGCTACGCCGTGGATCCCATCTTCGAGGGGCTGTTCCTGGCCTCGGCCCTGTGCGTGCAGGAGGGCCTGGGCACGGTCAAGGAGGTCGACTGGCTGGCCCGGCGCGCCCTGGGGCTGACCGTGGGCTCGTTCACGGCCATGAATCTCACCGGCGGCAACCCGCTGACCGACCACGGCCTGGAGATGGAAGGCCGGCACCTCAACAAGTGGTTCCACTCGCCGCCGCTGATGAAGCAGGCCATGGAATCGGGCCGGCCCTGGGAGGTGGCCCGGCGCGGCGAGAAGGTGGAGGTGGAAGAGCAGCGGGCGGAGAAGATCGTCGCCGCCCTGCGCGGGGCCTACTTCGGGCTGGTGGGGCAGATCATCGACTCCGGCATCACCAACGTCGCCGACCTGGAGATGATTCTCGAGATCGCCCTCGACATCAATCCACCCTTCAAGACCATGAACGAGCTGGGAGTGGGCCGGGCACTGGAGCTGGTCGAACAGTACGCCGCCGCCCATCCCGACTTTCCCGTACCCGAGTGCCTGCGCCGGCAGGCGGCCGAGGGCCGGCCCTGGCGCATCGACTACGTACGCCGCCACGACGTGGGCGAGGTGGCCTGGCTGCGCATCCGCCGGCCCAAGGTGCTCAACGCGCTCAACCAGGAGGTGTTCGACCAGCTGGCCGAGCACTTCCAGGCCATCGACGCCGACGAGAAGATCCAGGCTGCCGTCATC
>QMME01000171.1 GCA_003647095.1 Deltaproteobacteria bacterium | reverse complement strand
TTGGTGATTTCCTCGATGACTTCCTCGGGGTTCATGCCCCCCAGCACCCTGGCCAGCGCCGCGTAGCCGCCCTGGGCCAGGTAGTCTTCGATGCTCCGGGAATCGATGAGGATGTTGCTGCCGAGCAGGTGACGCTGCTGGTTGCCGTAGAAGGGAATGTCGGCCTCGTGAACGGCCCGCCGGCCGTTGCCGGGATCCTGGTACAGCAGTCGCTCCACCACCTGGCCGTTCTTGATGGTGGTGGTGACGATCTCGGCCACGTCTTCCGGCTTGACCTGCAGGTAGCAGATCTGCCGGGGCTGGATCACCACCACCGGCCCGCGTTCGCAGAAGCCGGGGCAGCCGGTTCCCCGGGTCTCCACCTGGGCCGACAGTCCCTGGGCGGCCAGCTCGGCCCGGAAGGCCTCGATGACCTTCTGCGCCCCCAGGGCCAGGCAACCGGAACCGGCGCAGACCGACACTCCCGGGGCATCGGACCGGCGCTGCGCCTGCAGTGCTGCCGGAGCTTTTCGAGGTCAGCCGGTGAAGTCAAGCGCTCCATGATCTTCCTCTACTCGCAGGCGGCCAGCAGCTCGGCGATGCGGGCCCGGGTGACCTGGCCGTGGGCCTGGCCGTCGAGCTCCACCACCGGCCCCAGGGCACAGCAGCCCAGGCAGTTGACCGTCTCCAGGCTGAAGCGCATCTCCGGGTCGGTCTCGCCGGGGCCGATGCCGGCGATGTCACCCACGGCCTCTAGCACGCGGCCGGCCCCGCGCACGTGGCAGGCCGTGCCCAGGCAAACGTGGATCTCGTGGCGACCGCGGGGTACCAGGCTGAAGGCCTTGTAGAAGGTGGCGATGTGGCGGATGCGGGCCAGGGGTACCCGCAGACGCTCGCTGACCCGCTGCAGGGCCGCCGCGGGCAGCCAGTGGTTCTCCCGCTGGATGTCCAGCAGCACCTGGATCAGCGAACTGGGCTCGGCCTGGTGGCGATCGATGATCTGGTCGATTCTGTCGGTATCCATGGCAGCCATTTCCGTTCAGGCCAGGGCGTATCTGTGCCCGTCCTCGTCATACTTCACCAGGCCCTGCTGCAGCGACAGGTTCAGGTGGCGCGACACCTGGGCCGGGCTCTGCCGCAACTGCCCGGCCAGCTCGGCCAGGGTGCGGGGCTGCCGCTCCAGCAGCACCGCCAGCTGGCTCAGCTGCAACCGCTCGGCCACCAACTCCTCCAGCAGGCGCCTGGTCTCCGCGCTGTGAAAGTATTCCTGGTACTCCTGCTCGGTGCGGAAACGTACCCGCAACCGCTCCCTCTCCACCAGCTTCACGAAGGGCAGCAGGCGTCGCACCGCCTCCAGCCGCAGCGCCAGGATCTCGGCGTCGATACCCTCGCCCCGGCCCAGTGGGCCCCAGGCCTGCAACTGCCTGGTGAAGTCCGCAACCACCTCGGAGAAACGAATACCCTCCGAGGCCGACACCCACTCCAGGCGCAGCCGTTGCGGCTCGATGCCCACCTTCTCCAGCAGCCAGCGGCACAGGTGCATCATGCTCATGGCGTCGTAGTTGCCCTCGGTAACGTAGTGGCACTCGCCCAGCCAGCAACCGCCGATGAACACCCCGTCCGCTCCCCGGGCGAAGGCCCGTATGACGAATTCCGGATCCACCCGCCCGGAGCACATCAACCTGATGATGCGGATGTTGTCGGGATACTGGAAGCGCGACACCCCGGCCAGGTCGGCCCCGGCGTAGCAACACCAGTTGCACAGGAAGCCCACCAGCTTAGGTTTGAAATCACGCCCGGCAGCCATGGCTGTTTCATCCTCCTCTACCCGCCGGCGGCCGCACCGGATTCGGCATCCGGGGCCAGGCAGGCGTCGATCTGGGCGAAGACCTCTTCATTGGTGAAGTGCTTGAGGACGATGGCGTTGGTGGGGCACTTGGCGTTGCACAGGCCGTCGCCCTTGCAGAGCACGGGATTGACCATGGCCTTCCGGCCGCGGTCGGTATCCCGGAACTCGATGGCGCCGTAGGTACAGGCGGAGATACAGGCCCCGCAGGAGATGCACAGGTCCTCCTTGACCACGCACACCGCGCCGGAGGCGGTGATGGTATCGTGCGTCAGCAGGGTCAGCGCCCGGCCGGCGGCCCCGTAGGCCTGCCCGACGGTTTCGGTCACGTGCTTGGGATAGTGATTGATGCCGCACAGGAAGACGCCCTCGGCGGCGAAGTCCACCGGGCGCAGCTTGACGTGGGCCTCCTGGAAGAAGCCGTCGGGGTTGAGCGGCACCTTGAACTGGTGGGTCAGTTCCTGGGAATCGGCGGCGGGTACCACGCCGGCGGACAGCACCAGCAGCTCGGCGTCCAGGGCCAGCCGCTGTCCCAGCACGGCGTCGAACACGCTCACCCGCAAAAGCTCCCGTCCCTCCTCGGTCACGGCCTCCACCTGCGGCGCCTGCTCGGGCTCCCAGCGCACGAACTTGACCTCCCGCTCCGCGGCCAGCCGGTAGTAGTCCTCGCGGAAACCGTAGCTGCGCATGTCCCGGAAGAGGATGCAGAGCTCCAGGCCCGGGTTCAGCTCCTTGAGCTTGAGGGCGTTCTTCAGGGCCTGGCTGCAGCAGATGCGCGAGCAGTAGTTCCTCTCGGGGGTCCGCGAGCCCACGCACTGGATCATCACCAGGCTGCGCAGCCCGGCCAGCGACTGGTCTCCGGCGGCGATGCGCTCCTCCAGCTCCAGCTGGGTGAGCACCCGCTGGTCCTGCCCGTAGAGGTACTCCGTGGGCCGGTACTCGCCGGCGCCCGTGGCCAGGATGGTGGCCCCGTGGTGAATCCTGGTCCGGCGGCCCTCGGACTCCACGGTGGTGATGAAGTTGCCCACGTAGCCGGAAGCATCGGTGATCCGGGCCCCGTGGTAGACGTGGATCAGCTGTTGGCGGTAGACCCGGGCCACCAGTTCTCTCAGGTAGGCCTGCACGTCCAGCCCTTCCAGGGTGTAGTGCAGGCGACGGGCCATGCCTCCCAGCTCGGTCTCCTTCTCCACCAGGTGCACCTCGAAGCCCTGCCCGGCCAGGCTCAGGGCGGCGGTCATGCCCGCCACGCCTCCACCCACCACCAGGGTGGCCTTGTGCACCGGCAGGTCGAACTCCTGCAGCGGTTCCAGGTGCCGGGTACGGGCCACCGACATGCGCACCAGGTCCTTGGCCTTGCAGGTGGCCTCTTCCTTCTGCTTGGCGTGCACCCAGGAGCAGTGCTCGCGGATGTTGGCCATGTCGAAGAAGTACTGGTTGATGCCACCCTCGCGCAGGGTGTCGCGGAACAGCGGCTCGTGGGTGCGCGGGGTGCAGGCGGCCACCACCACGCGGTTGAGCTTCTTGTCGCGGATGGTGTTGGCGATCTGCTGGGCGGCATCGGTGGAGCAGATGAACAGGCCCTCCTCGGCGTGAGCCACGTTTTCCAGCCCGGCGGCGTAGCGCACCACCTCGGGAACGTTGACCACCCGGCCGATGTTGGCCCCGCAGTGGCAGACGAACACCCCCACCCGGGGCTCTTCCCCGGAGACGTCCCGCTCCGGCGGATACACCCGCTGGCGGGCCAGCTTGCCGCGCCGGTAGGCGAGCAGCTGCCCGCTGAGGGCGCTGGCACCGCTGGCGGTCATCACCGACTCGGGAATGTCCAGCGGCCCCCGGAAGGCGCCGGAGACGAACACCCCCGGCCGCGTGGTCTCGATGGGATTGGCGGGATTGGTCTTGCAGAAGCCGTGCTCTTCCAGTTCGATGCCCAGCTTGTCGGCCAACTGCCGGGCCCCGCGCGGCGGGTTGAGGCCCACCCCCAGAACCACCAGGTCGAACTCCTCTTCCTGGACGCCCCGGTCGGTGGTGGAGTAGCGAATGGTGACGTTGTGGCTGTCGGGTATCTCCCGGCCCACGGTCACGTAGCTGCGCACGAAACGCACTCCGGACAGGTTGGCGGCCCGCTGGTAGAAGCGTTCGAAGTCCTTGCCGTAGGAACGAATATCGTTGTGGAAGATGACCGCCTCGATGTCGGCGTCGTGATCCTTGGCGAGAATCACCTGCTTCTGGATGTAGGAGCAGCACACCGCCGAGCAGTAGCCGTTGCCTCCCGGGGTGACCTGGCGTGAGCCGACGCAGTGGATCCAGGCGATCTTACGGGGATGACGCTTGTCCGAGGGACGCAGGATCTCGCCCTCGTGGGGCCCGGTGGAGCACAGCAGGCGCTCGAAGTCCAGGCTGGTAACCACGTTGGGGTAGGCACCGTAGCCGTAGTCGCCGCGCCGGGCCGGATCGAACACCTCGTAGCCGGGCGAGAGCACGATGGCGCCCACCTGCAGCTTCACCTGCTGCGGCTTCTGGTGCAGATCGATGGCCTGGTTGCTGCAGACGCCCACGCAGATGGAACACTTCTTGTCCTGCAGGTACAGGCAGTTGTCATCGATGTAGGGCACCAGGGGAACCGCCTGGGAGAAGTAGATGTGCACCGCCTTGTTGCCCGACAGGTTCTGGTTGAAGGGATCGGGCACGGTCACCGGGCAGTACTCGACGCAGGTGGTGCAGCCGGTGCACTTGCTCTCGTCGATGTAGCGGGCCTTCTTGGTGAGCGTCACCGTGAAGTCGCCGGCTTCCCCGGCCACGTCGTCGAGCTCGGTGTAGGTGAGGATCTCGATGTTGGGATGGCGGTCGCACTCGATGAACTTGGGCGACTCGATGCACATCGAGCAGTCGTTGGTGGGAAAGGTCTTGTCGAGCTGGGCCATCTTGCCACCGATGGTGGGCGAGCGTTCCACCAGGTAGACCCGGAAGCCGGAGTTGGCCAGGTCCAGGGCCGCCTGGATACCGCTGATGCCGCCACCCAGTACCAGCACGTCCGCGAAATCGCCGCTGCCCGGTTTATCGAACGCCTCTGTGTCCACTTCGACCCGTCCTCGCCTCGCTGTATCTGCCTACAACACTTCCTGGATGATCTCGGTGATGTCCTTGATCTCCAGTAACTCCTGGTACTCCAGGTTCAACCGGCTGTCTTCGAAGTTGCTGATGCAGTAGGGACAGCAGGTGGCCAGCACCCCGGCACCGCTGTCGCGGGCCTGCTGCAGGCGCAGGTCGGCGAAGCGCTCCCCCGGCGGGGTGTCCATCCAGATGCGCCCGCCGCCGCCGCCGCAACAAAGGCTGTGCTCGTGGTGGTCGCGCATCTCCACCAGCTCCAGGCCGGGTACGGCCGCCAGCAGTTGCCGGGGCGCGTCGAAGATGCCGTTGTGCCGGCCCAGGTAGCAGGGATCGTGGTAGGTGACCCGCCGGGGATACTCGCCCCGCAACTGCAGCCGTCCCTGCTGCAGCAACTCCAGCAAGAACTGGCTCAGGTGCACCACCTGGAAGTTGACCATGAACTCGGAATACTCGTTGCTGAAGGTATGGTAGCAATGCGGCGAGGCCACCAGGATCTTCTTCACCCCGGCATCGATGAAGGTCTTGATGTTGCCCCGGGCCAGGGTGCGGAAGACTTCCTCCCCGCCGGTCTTGCGGATGCTCTCGCCGCAGCAGCTTTCCCGGTTGCCGAGGATGCCGAAGCTCACCCCCGCCTGTTGCAGGATGCGGGCGGTGGCCACGGCCACCCGGCGCAGGCGCGGATCGTAGCTGTAGTAGCAACCGACGAAGTAGAGGATCTCCATGTCCTCGGTAAACTCGGGCACGCCCAGTTCGCGGGCCCAGTCGGCCCGCTGCTCGCGCTTCTCGTTCAGGGGATTGCCCTCGGCCACCAGGCTGCCGCGCACCCCGCGCACGGCCCGGGCGCCGCCGGGAAACACCCCGTACTCGGAGGCCAGGCGGCGCAGCGACACCCCGATCTCCACCTGCTGCACCCCGCGGGGACATTCGCGGACGCAGTTGCCGCAGGAGGTGCAGCGCCAGATCTCCTCGCCCTCGATCTCCGACAGCCCGAAGGTGGCCTGGCGGATGATCTTGCGGATGCTGAAGTTGCGCACCCGGTTCCAGGGACAGACCACGTCGCACTTGCCGCACTGGTAGCACAGCTTGTAGGCTTCCCCCCCGGCCGCCTTGATCTCGTCGCATATCTCCAGCAACGGTGTCGCCGTTTCCACGCTGGCTGTCATCTTTCCGCTCGTCCTGTCGCCGTCATTCCTTCCTGTTCAGGCGCGCCATGGTATCCAGTACTTTCTGCAGCCCGTGCTTGTGCACCAGCGCCTCCAGGCCGGTTTCCACCTCGTCTTCCGCGACTTCCTCCTCCACCTCTTCTTCCCTCTCCTCGTAGACCAGGGCGTCGGTAATGCACCACTGCACGCACAGCGGCTGCTCCTGCGGCGGATCGCTCTCGCACATGTCGCACTTGAGCGGCAGCCCGGAGTCGGGCTCCTTGAACCAGTCCCGGGAGGGGCAGGAGGCCCGGCAGAAGGTGCACTCGTCGTATTCCTTGCCGTTGATGACGTAGCGGTCCCGGCCGGCGCACTCGGCCGCGGTGTACTCGCCAGCGTAGACCGGGACGTAGAGATCGCGCAGGGGATCGCGCACCACGTGGATGCGGGCCCGGGCCGGGTTGATGCTGCTGTAGCGGGGAGTGGCGTGGAAGGCGGAGCAGATCATCTCGCAGGCGCGGCAGCCGTTGCACTTGTCGGCGTCGATCTTGATGGTCTTGACGATCTTTATCTTCTTCTCCACCTTCACGGCTCGTCTCCTCCGCTCTGCTCCGTCCCGGACGGCTCGCCGGCGGCAGGCGCGTCGTCTCCACCGGCAGTAAGAATGCCCCGCTCGAGAAAATCTTCAAGTACGTAGTCGAGACCCAGTTCCCGGAGAGACTCGGCGGTGGGAATGCCTTCCCGGTTCCAACCCCGGAAGCGGTAATAGGTGTCCATGAGCCGGGCCTCGAGCTCGGGAAAGCGACGCTTCCAGTGATCCTGGGGAGGCTTTTCGTCCTTGCGACGCATGCCGCGGCGGTTGTTGATGGCCCGCACCAGGTTGCGGTTGCGCCGGGCGATGGTGGTCAGGCCGTCCTCGTCGAGATCGATGCCGGCGGCGGTGGAGACCACCTCCGGCAGGTTGTGGATGTGGTAGGGCGGTTTCAGCGCGAACGAGGACAGCCCGGCGCACAGGCCCAGGGCGTCGTCGATGTAGTGCATGCGCTCCTGCCAGTCGACGATTTCGGCGGTGGCCTCCGGGGTGGGATAGTAGGGGAAGGAGTGCTCTCCCCGCGGCTCCCAGTCCAGGAAGTACTGCTTGAACTTCTCGTCGGGAACCTGGATCCAGTCCTTGACGAACTCCTCGCGCTCCTCGCGGGTGGCGAAGGGAGCCTGGGGGAAGTTGCCCTCGATCTGGGTGATGTTGATCTTCTCCCCGGTGGAATACATCAGGAAGTAGATGGGATTGAGCATGCCCAGCTTCAGCGGCAGCTGCTCGTGCTTCTTGATGGTGTTGTGGGCGTATTCCTCCGCGCCCTTGCCGATCTTCCGGGCCGCCCACCAGGTGCCGTCGGCCAGCACGTCGCCGATGCCCTCGCGGCGCACGATGCGATCGAGCAGCCAGTAGAAGCGCTCCTCGGTGGTGGCGGGCAGGCCCGGCAGGTCTTCGTCGGTGAGGATGCCGTTTTCGTACAGCTCCAGGGCGAAGGCCATCACCTGGGGGGCGGAATAGGCATCGACGCCGTACTCGGTGGCCCGCTGGGCGATGCGCAGGCCGAACTCCAGGTCGGAGAAGGCGGCCATGGTGTAAGTCAGCTTGGAGAAGCACTTCATCATGTAGGTGGGCTGGCCGGGAGGAGAGATGGTGCCGCCGCACTTGAGCGGGCAGTTGTAGCAGCTGATCAGCCGGGTGCGCATGCTCTCCAGGGTATCGGTCCACTGCTTGGCGATCTCCTCGGTCCAGAAACCCTTGCGCCGCACCCGGGCGTTGCCCCAGGTGAAGTTCTCGGTGTGCCACTTCTCGTCGTGCACCGCCATCTCCTGCGGCGAGCCCAGGCGGGCCACGATGGGCATCACCCCGGGAATGGGGTTTTCCTGGCGATGCTTGATGTACTCCATTACCCAGTTGCAGATCTCCAGCAGCTTCTCCGGCCGGGCCACGTTGATGTCCCGGGTGCCGCGCACGGCCACGGCCTTGAGGTTTTT
>QMME01000170.1 GCA_003647095.1 Deltaproteobacteria bacterium | reverse complement strand
CGGGCAGTTGCCCGATGCGCAGGTGCCGCAGCTCGCTTCGGCCCTGCCCCGGGCGCAGGTGCAACTGGCGCGAATCCGTGCGCCGGGTCGCCGGTTGCTGGGCGATCAGTTCCTCCGGTAGCTGGTAGTGGAAATCTTGCAGTTGCATGTGCTGGCAGGCTTTCCCCGGCGGCTGAAGCGCGCGGGAGGAGTTGGTTACTTCAGCTGCTGCACCAGCTGGCGGATGCGCTGCGGGTTGTAGCCCCGCACCAGGTGATTGCCGATGCGCACCACCGGAACGCCGGTTATCTCCACCCCCTGCCTGACTGCCTCCTTCATCAACTCCTCCCGGGCCCGGTTGTCGTCCTCGATGTCCTTGGCCTGGTAGGGAACCCCCAGGCTGTCGAGCAACTGGCGGGTCTTCTTGCAGTAGCCGCACCATCTGGTCATGTACAGAACGATATCACCGCCGGCCAGGCGGGCATTCTCCCTGGCCTCGACCTGCTCCTGCTGCCGGGAAAGCTCGCGCAGGCGGGCGCGGGTGAGCTTCAGCCGCCTTTCCAGTTCCCGGGTCATCGACAGCGCCGACTTTACCTCCTGGGCCTTGCCCCGGGCCAGGTCGAGCAGGTGCCAGGCTTCCTGGACCTGCTTGCCGCTGTGCTGGCGACCGGCCCGGGCGGCCTTTTCCAGCCACTTGATGGCCAGTTCCCACTCGCCCTGCTCGAAGGCCGCCCGGCCGCGCAGCAGCTGGTTCACCTGGTCGTTGGGGTCGATGGCGATCAGCTTTTCCGATAGCTCCTCGGCTCCCCCGAATAGCTTCAACTCGGGGTGCAGGTAGTTGCGTACCTGCAGGCGCAGCAGCGGCTGGTGCCGCGGTGCCAGCATCAGGCCCCGCTCGCAGAACAACGACGCATAAGAGACATCCTTGTGGCGGCTGCGCAGCCGGCCGGCCGCCTCCGCGAAGATGTCGGCCAGCTGCCGCCGCTCGGGCACGGTCAACTTGTCGACGTCACCGGGCTGGAACACGTCCAGCAACTCGTCGAAGCGGTTTTTCTTGAGCAGCATCCGCGCTTGCGCCAGATCGACCAGGCCGCTGGAACCCGCCGGGCCGGAAACCGGCTGCGGTGCCGCCGCCGGAGCTTCCGGTGGAGCTTCCGCCACCACGCCGGCAGGCGGCGGGCTGGATTCCGCCTGCCGGTTCGTCGCGCCCGCCCTTGCCGGCCCGGTATCATCCGTACCGGCTTGCCCACGCTGCTGCTGCCTGCCGCCGCCGCAGGAAGCGGCCAGGAAGGCAATCGCCAACAATGTCGCCCAGGTTCTTTTCTCCATGTGCACCATGAAGATACTGCACCACGACCGGGACAAGCTGTCAATACAAGTCGTCCCTCCCCCCGTTCCGGGATTATTCTTTGACTCCCCGGTTGTTCTACAGCAGAATGCCCCTGGGATCGGAATCCCTGAACAACACCGGAATGGATCCGTCTGCTTTCACATGACCTGGCACAAAAACAGCATTGCCACCAGAATCGCCGCGGTGGCCGGGCTCCTGTTGCTGTGCGTGCAACTGGTTGATGCGGCCGCCTCCCGCCGGCTTCCCAGCCTGCTGGAACTGTTGCGCGACCTGTCCCTGGCCGCGGTAATGACCATGACGGTGTTTCTCTGGGTGAAACTGACCGTGTCCCAACCGCTGAAGGAACTTGCCCGGGCCCTGGAAAACGCTTCCCGGGGCGACACCCTGCGGCGTATTCCCGTCGGGCGCGCCGACGAAATCGGCCACATCATCGAGTCCTTCAATCTCCTGCAAGCCCGGCTCACCGAGATAGAGGCTTCCAAGATCGACTCGGACATGGAACTGGGCATCGCCCACCGCGAGCTGGAATTGAAGTCCCAGCTCGAAGACAAGAACCGCATCATCGAGCAGACCAATCTCAAGCTCACCGAGAGACTCAACCAGCTGCAGCTGCTTTACGACCTGGCAGCGGAGCTGGCCGCCACCCTGGAGCCCCAGCAAATCGTGGAGATCCTGGAACGTCGCCTGGTCCCCCACCTGGGCCGGGACGGCTACCTGTTCGTGTCCACCGACGGCCAGGGAAGCACCCTGCGGGTACTCAGCGGCCGCGGTGTCTTCGAAAAGGCCGGAGAACACGGTTCCATCGCGGGACACCGCAGCCTGGTCACCTCCTCGCTGAGGCGCCGGCAGCTGGTCAACATCCCCGATCTCAGCCGTGAACCCATCGATCCCGACACCGGGCGCCTGGCCCCCGCCCAGGGGTCGTTGCTCAGCGCTCCCCTCCTGCACAAGAACACCCTGCTCGGGGCCATCACCGTGTGGCGCCCCGGCCACCAGGGATTCAACAACCACGACGAGCAGTTGCTGCTGTCGGTGGCCCACCTGGCCTCGCTGGCCCTGGTGAACGCCAGGTTGTACCAGGAAAAGCTCGATCTCAGCGTTACCGACGAACTCACCGGCCTGGCCAACCGGCGCCTGCTGGGCCCGCGGCTGGAACTGGAGTGGAACCGGGCCCGGCGCTTCGAAACCCCCTTGTCGGTGCTGATGATCGACATCGATCATTTCAAGAAGTACAACGACCGCAACGGCCACCTGCTGGGCGACAACGTGCTCAAGAAGGTGGCCGACATCCTCAAGTCCACCACCCGCCGCGTGGACACCGTCGCCCGCTTCGGCGGCGAGGAATTCGTCATCCTGCTGCCCGGCCAGGACGGCAAGACCGCCTTCAACATCGCCGAGAAGCTGCGCCAATCGGTGGCCCGGCACAAGTTCACCCGGGAAGAGACGCAACCCGGGGGCAAGGTAACCATCTCCGTCGGGGTGGCCTGCTTTCCCCGGGACGCCGACGATCCCCACGAGTTGCTGGAACGCAGCGACCTGGCCCTGTACGCCAGCAAGCAGGCCGGGCGTAACCGCACCACCCGCTATCGCCCGGAAATGAAGGAGATGGCCGAGGAGCGCCTGCGCCAGATCCAGGAACGACGGTCCCGCCGGCGCCGCAAGAAGTTCCGCCCCCGGCGGCTGGATCTCATCGATCCCACGTGACATGGGAACGATTTCAGGCAGGAGAGACGTGCATGGACAGGAGATGGCGTGTTCCGCCGGTCACGGGCTACTACCGTGTAATCGCCCGAGGGCGAGACCGGCAATCCTTTCGAAGTGTTGCCGGTTGCGCGTCAGCAGGACGAGGTCTCGCTCCAGGCAGATGCCGGCGATCAGGTAATCGGCCATTCCGATTCCCAGCCCCTCGGACTCCAGCTGGCGTCGCACCTCGGCAGCCCGTCTCGCGGCCCCCTCGTCCACGGGAAGGATGGTTAGTGCTCCCAGGAGTTTCTCCACCTTCTTTTTTCCCGACTCCGTCTTGGCCCCGCTGAGAAGCTCGAAGCAATTCACCACGGTAGTCGCCAGGGTGCCCATCTTCAACTCGAGGGCAACCCGGTCGACCAGCGGCTTGCGACCGCGAAGGCTATCGATGAGCACGTCGGAGTCGGCAACGATCATCGCCACTTGCTCCTGAGTTCCCGTATCGACGATTCGATCGACTCGGCCTGATCATCGTCCAGGGTGCCAAGAACAGACAAGGCCTCCGTCACTCTTTCGCTGCCCGAGAGGTTTTGTCGCAGGTACAGTTCGATGGCCTCCTGGACGATCCTGGAAAACCCCTTGAGTCCCCGTCGCATGGCGATCTCGATCAACTTGGCCCTTTGACTATCCGGAATTTCGATAGTTGTTCTCATGCTCTCCTTCTAGCATGCATGCACATGCATGTCAAGATGTTTTCGAATTATGTGTTCTGTAACCTCCGTGACGGATTTGCAGCATCAACGTCTTGTGCTAGCATTAGACAAACATCCCCGGAGGGAATCCCATGCCAGTCAGTAGAACCAGGCTAGCGCTGTTGCTGCTCGGAATGTGGGCGGCGGCGGCCTGCTCAGACGCCAGCTGCGGCGGCTGCGTCACCCCGCTGGAGCAACCCTTCCCCCGTCCCCCGCGGGTCTACGATGCCACCCAGGTGAGGGTGCAGCGGACGGGCTTCGACTTCATCGAACGCAACCTGCCGGACATCCTCGACACCCTGCTGGCCGACGGGCTAAACTTCGAGGTGCCGCCGCAGACCATCGACGCCGTCGTCACCGACGTGGACATCTGCGATACTCCCTGCCCCCTGCAGGTGACCATCCAGGACGCGCACCTGTCGCTGCTGTCTCCCGACAAGCTGCGCTTAGACGGCCACATCGCCGTCGACGGCACCATCACCATGGACACCACCATCATAGTTGACGTGCACTGCGATTTCCCGCTGCAGATAGATCAGAAACCCATTTCCGCCGAAGTGGCCCTGCGGGTGGACCCGGCCAGTGATTTCCTCTACTTCCAGGTAAGCGACCTGCAGATCTCCATCGCGGAAGAAGACTACGACATCGCTTGCCCCCCGGTATTCGATGACATCATGGAATGGCTCAAGCCGGCGTTGACCAGCGTTCTCGATTCGCAACTGCAGAGCCAGGTCGGCCAGGCCGTCGACGATCTCATCGCCCAGCAGACCTGCCTGCCCTGCGATTTCTACACCGGCGGCTGCCCGGCCGGCTCCAGCTGCAACGGCGACGGCTACTGCGAGCAGTCCGGCGCCTGCCTGGTCAGGCCCCAGGGTCTGGTGGGCACGCTCGACCTGGGCAGCCAGCTCGGCAGCGTGGATCCCGGAAACCAGGCCCGGGCCGACCTGCTGCTGGCCCTGGGCCAGGCACAGCAGCCCATGGCCAAGCCCTTCGTCAAGGGCCAGGGGTTGGAACTGCGCCTCATCGGCGGCACCGACACCCTGGGCGACGACTGTGCCACGGTCGACGATCCCCAACAAATACCGCCCACCGGCGAGGCACCGGCCATGACCTTCCCGGCCGTCGTGCCCTCCAGCGGCGAGGGCTACATGCTGGGCGCGGTCATCTCCGACATGTACCTGGATCACTTCCTGTTCAAGCTGTGGCGCAGCGGCCTGCTCTGCCTGGATCTCGACAGCTACCACTTGAGTCAGCTGTCGTCACAGACCCTGGCCCTGTTCATCCCCTCGTTGACACTGCTCAGCGACGGGGCCAACGTCCCGGTGAGGATGCGCACCCGACCCCTGTCGATCCCCTACCTGGAGATCGGCGCCGGCACCTTCCTGCCCGACGGTTCCATCGACCAGCCCTTGCTGTCGATGTTCCTGCCCGACTTCCGCATGGACTTCTGGATGCGCTTGCAGGGGCGCTGGGTGCTGTTTCTTTCCCTGCTGCAGGATATTCGTATCGACCTGGGGCTCTCCTTCACCCCGGACAACGAGCTACTGCCGCTGCTGGACGGCGACAGCGTCATGGTCAGCAACGTGACCGTCTCCCACCACGAGCTGCTGGCCGAGGACGAGCAGGAGCTGGCCCAGGTGATCCCCCAGCTGGTGGGCATGTTCCTGCCCCTGCTCACCGACCAGCTCGGCGCCATCTCCATCGGCGACCTGCAGGGGTTCGTGCTCGACGTCAAGTCGGTGGAGGGCAACGTCGCCCGCGCCGGCAGCGACTTCTACGAATTCCTGGCCATCTACGCCGACATCGCCTTTGCGCCGTCTCCTCCACCGGTACGCACCGCCGCGCGGCTGCTCCAGGACGAGGATGGCAGCCTGGTCATCGACAACCCGGCTCCCGACCAGGAAGTACAGCTGCGCCGGGACGGCGGGGCCTGGACTCCCTTCTACCGGGGCAGCGAGATTCATCCCCGTCTGCGCAGCCTTCCCGGCCGGCACCTGTTCGAGTGGCGGGCCCGTCGCATCGGCGCCCCCCGCACCCTGGCTCCCCGGCCGCTGGCCAGATACCTGGACATCGGCGACTCTGGAAGAG
Organism: Deltaproteobacteria bacterium; assembly: GCA_003647095.1. Lineage (GTDB taxonomy): Bacteria > Myxococcota > B64-G9 > B64-G9 > B64-G9 > B64-G9. The sequence goes on along the minus strand of QMME01000170.1, from coordinate 2,408 downwards.
CCCTCGTCCTCCCCGCACCGGCCAGCGCCGTTGCCGCCCGCGGCGACGATACCGGCACGAAGACCCGCGCCATGGAGGCGCTGCCGGGGCCGGAAGCGGCTACGGGCTGTTCCACCCCCGGCCCGGGACGGCCGCCGTCTCCCTGGTTGTTAGTCCTGGCGGCCTTGCTGGCGATGTGCCGGGGGAAGGAAAAGTCCTAGCCGGTGGCCGGAACGACCGCCCGCTGTCACGAACTCCGGAAATGAAACCCACCTCTCCCGTCTTCACCCCGGCACGGCTGGGACCTTGCGAACTGCGCAACCGCATAATCCGGGCCGGGGCCTTCGAGGGCATGAGCCCGGAGGGGCTGCCCTCCGAGAGGCTCATCGACTATCACCGGCAACTGGCCGCGGGCGGCGTGGGCCTGACCACGGTGGCCTACTGCGCCGTGGCGAAGGACGGGCTGACCTTCCCCGACCAGCTCCGGGCCCGGCCGGAGATCGAGCCGGGCCTGGCCCGCCTGGCCGCGGCCGTGCACGAACAGGGTGCGGCCTGCGCCCTGCAGATCGGCCACGCCGGCTACTTCGCCAATCCCCGGGCGACGGGAAGCAGGCCCCTGGGGCCGTCTGCCAAGTTCTGCCTGTTCACCGGGGCACGGGCCCGGCGGGCCACCGGGGCCGAACTGGTCCGTTTGCGCGACGACTTCGCCGCGGCCGCGGGCCTGGCCCGGCGGGCGGGATTCGACGCCGTGGAGCTGCACGTGGGCCACGGCTACCTGTTGAGCCAGTTCCTCTCCCCCTACACCAACCGCCGCCGCGACGACTACGGCGGCTCTTTCGAAAACAGGTTGCGCTTCGTGCTGGAGGTCACGGCCGCGGTGCGGCAGGCCCTGGGGGAAAAACGGGCCCTGCTGGCCAAGTTCAACCTGGAAGACGGCTTCCGGGGAGGACTCACCGTCGACGAATCGCTGCAGGTGGCCCGGGCCCTGGAGCGGGCGGGTGTCGATGCCCTGGTGCCGTCCGGCGGCTTCGTGTCGAAGACGCCCTTTTTCATGATGCGCGGCGAGGTCCCCGTGCACGAGATGGTGGAGAACGAAAGCAGCCGCCTCAGGCGCCTGGGACTGCGGCTGTTCGGCAGGATCTTCGTGCAGCGCTACCCCTACCGGGATCTTTTCTTCTTCGAGCAGGCCCGGCGCATCGTCGCGGCCGTCTCCATCCCGGTGGTGCTGCTCGGCGGGGTGAGATCTCTCGAACAAATGGAGCGGGCCCTGGCGGCCGGCTTCACCTTCGTATCCCTGGCCCGTCCCCTGATCCACGACCCCGCCCTGCCGCTCAAGCTGCAAGGGGGCCAGGCCCTGGCCTCGGGGTGCGAGCCCTGCAACCTGTGCGTGGCCGAGATGGAGCGCGGCGGCATCCGCTGCCCCCTGGCCGACCGGCATTCCCGACAGCCACCCTTGACCGCTCCCTCACCCCACGTCTAGGATCCCTTCATGACAACATGGCGGCTCACAGCTATTATCCTCTGGCTGTCATCGCCGGTTGCCGGTGCTGCACCGTTACTCATCGATGACTTTTCCTACCCCGATAACGCGGCGGCCCGGGCCGCCTGGCAGGAAGGAGGCGGTTCGCTGCCGGTGGAAATGGCCGCTTCGGGCCCCTGGGGCGATGAACGGGTGATGAAGCTGCCCTGCGACTTCAGTGTACAGACGGAGCGCTCCTACTGGGACCGCAACGTCACCCTCGATCTCTCCGGCTACCGCCAGTTCGCCCTGGAGATCTTCGTTTCCGATCCCGGAGCGGTTTCACGGTTCACCATCTACTTCAGGTCCGGCTCCGGCTGGTACGGAAACGGCGTCAGCTTGACTTCCCCGGGCTGGCAAACCCTCTACTTTTCCCGTAGAGACTTCTCCGTCGAGGGTACTCCCGCCGGCTGGGAGCAAATCGACGGCATCCGCCTCTCGCCCTGGAAGGAAGCCGCCCGGGACACCTTCCTGGCGGTAAGGCAGTTACGCGCCTTCGTTCCCACAGTCTTCATCGTCAGGGACACTCACACCGCCGACGATCGCACCGTCGACAGGACCACGAAGCTCATCGCCACCTGGCTGGGCAGGTACAACGTGTTAGCCGGCACCATCGATGACGTGGATGTCGAGAACGGCTACCTGCAGGGTTCCGGCATGGCCATCCTGCCCTACAACAGCACCCTTTCCGACGCCTCCCTGGCGCAGCTCGAGCAATACGTGGCCGCCGGCGGCAAGCTCATGGTGTTCTACTCCCTCCCCGAACGAATCGCCACCCTGCTGGGCATACAGAATGTCGGCTGGACCCAGGGCGACTTCGCCGCGTATTCGTTCAACGACGATGTAATCCAGTATCTTCCCGCCCGGGTGCAACAGGCCTCCTGGAACATCACCATCGCCGCCGCCGGGG
>QMME01000169.1 GCA_003647095.1 Deltaproteobacteria bacterium | reverse complement strand
GTTGTCGTTGATGTTTTCCACGCCGTCGCCGTCGATGTCCGGGTCGCAGTCGTCGCCCCGCAGGTCGCCGTCGGCATCCAGCTGGAACTCGTTGGCCACGTCGGCGCAGTTGTCGCAGGCGGTGCCCACGCCGTCACCGTCGCTGTCGGCCTGGTCGCGGTTGGGCACGAAGGGGCAGTTGTCGAAGTCGTCTTCGATGCCATCCTCGTCGAAGTCGTCGGCGTACTGGTAGGTGTCGCCGAGATCGGTGTTGGCGATGAGAATCGAACCGCAGCCGCAACCGCAGCCGCCGCCCGACTCGTCGGGGGTACCGCAGAGACCGCCGGTGCACTCGCCGGGAGCCTGGGCCATCGCCGGACCAGCCACGAACACGGCCACCACGGCCACCATCATCACGAACAGTACCTTTTTCATGGTTCCTCTCCTTTCCTCGGTTTTAACTCTGGAAATCAGCTTGTTAGCAGTGGCGCTCATCTCACCATTATTTACATACAAGATTCGGGCCACATTGGCCTTCCGCTGAAGAGTGATAGTTTGTCATTATATTTCAGGCAGATGTCGACACCGAGGGAAAACCGATGCCTACCGGGAGTGTGGACTCAAGTCCCCACAATCGCCGGCCATGATGTCCCACGAAGAGCCCCCTATGCCGGGAAAAACTGTAAAACCACTAGATATCAGCTGGTTAAAGTGTTGATTACTGTCCCCGCCCGGTGCCTCCCAGGCATAGATCCGTGGTCTGGAGTCCACAATCAGCGGGGAATCTCTCCCCGGCGGAACCGCCCTGCCAGGTGTCGGGCCACCCGGAGGGAGTTGGCCAGGATGGTGGGGGTGGCCGGCACCGCCCCGGAGGTGGGCATGAAAGAGCCGTCGGTCACGTAGAGGTTGGCTACCTCGTGGGCCTGGCAGTTTACGTCCAAGACCGATTCCTCCGGATTGGAACCGAAACGGCAGGTGCCGTGCTGCAGGTGATAGGTGGTACCGGCCCAGGTCCAGGGCTTCACCGAGAGGGGGGCCGGTCGCATGGCCTCGAGAATGTCCAGGCCGCGGCGGGTGCAGAACCGATTGAGTTCGTCGGCCAGGGGGTGGTGATCCATGGTTATCCGGGCCACCGGCAGGCCGAAGCCGTCGACCACCCGGGGATCGAGATCGACGTAGCAACCCGGGTGGGGCAGGAATTCTCCGAACACCTCGAACTCCACCCACAACTCCTCGTGGAAGTAGCGGTGGATCCTCTGCTTGAGTTTCTCCCCCCACAGGGCCCACTTGCTGTCCATGGCCAGGCGCACCCCGGCGTTGATGGCGTTGGGATGGTGCAGCAGGAAATTGTAGGTTCCCCCCTTGGGCAGGGCCAGGCCGTTTTTCTCGTTCCAGTAGTCGTCCTGTACCGAGCGCAGCAGGAAGGGGAGTCTTTCCACCGCCTTTCCCAATTTCTCCACCAGGCGGCCGCGCTCGAAGATGGCGGTGCCCTTGCCGAAGGTGGAAAATGTCAGGTTGCGCCCCACCAGCCCGGTACGGTTGGCCAGGCCGTCGGGGAAACGCCCCGCTTTCGACAGCAACAGCAGGCGGGCGGTCTCGATGGCGGTGGCCGCCAGCACCACCACCCGGGCACCCAGAAAGCGCACCTTTCCGTCGGGATCGATGTACTCCACCCCCTGGACCCGGTCCCGGTCGTCGGCCCGTACCCGCCGCACCATGCAGCCGGGCATGATGCGCACCCGGCCGGTGGCCTCGGCGGCCGGCAGCAGGCTGGCCAGCACCGAGGACTTGGAGCCGTTCTCGCAGCCGTACTCCCCGCAAAAGCCGCACAGGTTGCAGGGGGGACGTCCCCCGTAGGGGCGGGAGACGATGGCCCGGGCAGTGGGAAAGGCGTGCATTCCCAGGCTGGACGCGGCTTGTTCCACCAGCCGGGCGGTGGGATTGGGAGGCAGTGGCGGCAATGGATAAGGCCGGCGGGGTGGTTCGAAAGGGTTTGTACCGGCCTGGCCGGATACCCCGATCAGGGCCTCGGCCCGGTCGTAGAATGGCGCCAGTTGTTCATAGGAGATGGGCCAGTCGACAACGGTGGAACCGGATATGCCCCCGCTGCGACTGGCCAGTTCGAAGTCCTCCGGGTGGAAGCGGTAGGTAAAACCGCTCATATGCACGGTGCCGCCCCCCACGCACACCCCCACCCAGCCCTCGGTGGTGAGGTGGGCACGCTGGCGGCCACGCTTCCTGATGGTGTGCGGGTGCTGCTGCGGGTAGGGATAGGGCACGAAGAAATTGCGCCGGCAGATGGCCACCTCGTCATGGGTGAAGTCGCGCGGGGCGTACCAGGGACCACGTTCCAGCACCACCACCCGGGCCCCGGCCCGGGCCAGTTCCAGGGCCACCGGTGCACCGCCGGCGCCGCTGCCCACCACCACCACGTCGACCTTCTGCTTCCTGGCCATGTCAGCGGCCCGTACCTTTCCGCCCGCCCGGCCGAGGCTCATCGGTCTCCACCTCCAACCGGCGTGGCGCCCACCAGCAATGCTGTTCGCGGCCGATGAAGGCAAAACCAACCCCGTCGCGGTTGCCACCGTAACGGGGATCGGACAGGAAGGATTCGATGACCAGCATTACCAGGCGCTGGAAGAACACGTTGCCCCGAAAGCGGCGCGAGGTCACCTTCCCCTGCTGGAAGGCCGTCAGGATGGCGTCCTGCTGGGCAGGTGTGCAGGAGGCAAAACTCTGGCCATGACGCCGGCGGGCCAGGCGATCCAGATGCACGGCGCCGGCCTTGAGCAACGGCCGCCAGTCGGCGGCGCGATCCAGCGGCGGGCGGGAGAGCCAGAAGTTCATGTAGTCGACAAACCCCGCCCCCACCACCCCCGGCAGCACCCGCTCGGCGGCGGCGGCCAGGGGCTCGGCCAGGTCGGCAGCCAACGGTCCGGCCGGGCCCATTGGCCCGCTCGCCGCCAGCGCCCCGGCCAGCCGTGGCGCCACCAAGCCGGCCGCCAGGGTTCCCCCCAGCATGGTTCGCCGGGGAAAACGGCTGCCAGGGGAAGGAGGGTCGTTCTTCATGATCTTTCTCCCCGTGCCTGCCGGTGGCATACCACGCAGTTGCGGCGATGCTGCTCCAGCAGGGGACAGTCGTCGTCGGAATCGGCACTGCTGGCCTGCCGGTGGCAGCGAGAACAGTTCAACTCCGCGCCGCGCTCGAGCAGGTAGCTGCAACGGTGGCGGAAGGTGCCCCCGGCACGCCGGCCCGCCAGGTTGTGACAGGCCGAGCAATGTTGCTCCACCAGGCCCTGCCAGCGACCGGCACGGCTACGACACCAGCCATCTCCGCCGGGGTCCAGCGGTGGCAGACTCAGGCTGAGCAGGAACACCAGCAGGTCATCCAGTTGCTCCGGGTGGGTGGCGAAGCTGGTGGCGAACGAGGGCATGGTGGAAGCGGCGAAGTCACGCCGGGGGTCGATGATCGCTGTTCGCAACTCTTCCGTGCTGCGGCGTCCCATGGTGGAGAGGTCGGGCCCGAAGTCGAAGCCACCGCGGCCACCGGTTCCCAGTGGATGGCAGAGGGAACATCCCAGGCGCAGAAACAACATGGCCCCGCGTGCCAGCCGCTCGCTGCCGGGTTTCTCTCCGGGCAGGTGGCAGCCGGCGCAGGATGCCTGGACGAAGGGCTGGTACATGAGCGGATCGACCAGCCGGGTGCCGGGCAGGGAGTGGGCGGCCGGTATGACCAGGGCTCGTCCCGTCCCTCCGTGGCAATGACTGCAACCGCTCTGGTTGTCCAGGTGGGAGCGCATGGCGGCGGGATGTTCCTGACCGGGGAAATGGCAGGTGCGACAACGATTGACATCACCCGAACAGTCGGGTTCGGAAAAGATCATTCCCAGCCAGGGAGCATCCTGGCGACCGGCGGCAGCACGCCGCTGCAACGTTCGCCACTGGGGGTGCAGCTCGCGCCAGCCTACCGCCAGCAATACCACCAGCAGCCAGGTCGCCAGCAGCAGCAGCAACCAGTACCAGCGACGGGTGTTTTTTCCGGCATCCTGCAAGTTACGCTCCCTGTCGCCAGGGCGACAATCACCTGCTTACCCGGCCCAGGGCAACAGCAGCCGCCAGCCACTGCCCCGCCACCAGCCGGCCAGGGTGAAACCGCCCAGTGCCACCACCATGACCACGAAAAACGCCAGCAGGGCCGCCCGCCGCGAACGTGCGAGCAACCAGCCGGCCACTCCCGCCAGCAGGGCCAGTATCGTCATTACGGCGCTGGGATGAATTCCGGCGGGCCGCAACTGCCGCCATTCCAGCCACAGGCAGGTGGCCATGACCAGCAGCGCCAGCAGCGCCACCGCCGCCAGGAGGCTCCGCCGGCGTCCGGCGCCCCACCACACCCCGGTATACCGGCCGGCGCCGTCGGCGAAGGGCAATGCCGCCAGGAACACCGTCAGCAGGCCGGGAACCAGCAGGGCTCCCCACAGGGTGGAGTGACTCACCATCTCCTGCACCCCCAGGAAATACCAGGGGGCCTTCTCGGGGTCGGCCGGGCGCACGGTGTCGATTACCGCGCCCAGTTCCACCGGCCACAGCCAGGCAGCGCTGGCCACGACGGCACAGGCAGCCAGCGCCAGGGCGGCCTCGCGCACCAGCAGGTGGGGACGGGCAGGCAGCAGTTGTTCCGGCTCGCCGGGACGTGCCAATCCCCCGTCGCGACGCAGGCGCCACAGGTGCCAGACGAACAGCAGCAACAGCAGCAGCGGCAGGAAGAACACGTGCGCCGCGTAGAAGCGTACCAGGGTGGCTGCCCCGACGCTGTCGCCGCCCAGCAGCAGGCCGCGCAGCAGGCCCCCGGCCAGGGGCAGGTTGTCCAGCATGCCGGTGCTGACCCGCACCGCCCAGTAGGCGCGCCCGTCCCAGGGCAACAGGTAGCCGGTGAAGGCCAGCAGCAGGGTGCTGGCCCCCAGCCCCAGACCGATGAACCAGTTGCGAGCGCGGCCCCGGTAGGCGGCACAGGCCACCACCCGCAACAGGTGCAGGGCCACCGTGACCACCATCAGGTGGGCGGCCCAGCGATGGACGGTGCGCAGGAAACCGCCCAGGGGCACCAGGTACTGGATATCGAGCATGGAGCCGTAGGCCTGGCTGGTGGTGGGCAGGTAATACAGGGTCAGCAGGGTGCCGCTCAGGGCCAGCAGGGCAAACAGCACCGCCGACAGAATCCCCAGCCCCAGGGTGGCGGTCGGGCGCAGGGACGAAGCGGCCACCCGCGCCGGGTGCAGGTGGAAGAACAACCCCGCCTGTGGGCCCGCCCTTTTCACGACTGCTTTACCCCGGGCAACTCCGGCAGGATCATGGTGCCGGCCGGCACCCGGCGGCGCCGGTCCAGCCAGACGCCGCCGTCGGCATCGATGTGCAGTGCGAACCAGTCGAGATCGCGGGTGGCCGGACCGGCCAGCAGCCTTCCCTGCTCGTCGTAGCGGGCCCCGTGACAGGGGCACTGGAAGCCCTGGGAGCTACGGCGCACGGTGCAACCCAGGTGGGTACAACGGGCCGAAAAGGCTCCCAGGCCACGATCATCGCACAGCACGAACACCTCCGGCTGCGGCAGGAAGGTCAGCGTGCCGTGCCGGAAGTCGGCCAGGTGCCCCACGGAAAAGTAATCCCGGCGCGCGGCCGCCGGCGGCAAGCTGGCCACAACCACTTCCACCGCGGCCAGGGCCCCGCAACCGCCGGCCACCAGCAGCGATGCTCGCTGCAGAAAATCGCGCCTGCTTTTCTTCTCCTCGTCGCCCATGAACAGCGGGAGTGTAGCCGTCCCCGGGAACGGATGCAACCTATTGGACCATCCCTTGATCTCCCACCCGGGAACGAGGCCGCTCAGCGCCGGCTCCCCTCCCCCGCGTCGCCGTCCTGCTCGATGGTCATGCTCAGTCGCCCGGCATCGAGGGGTCCGGGTCGGCCCAGCTTGAGACATACCTGTCCCCGGCCCACCCCTGCCAACCGGCCGCCGTGGCGCCCCAGGAAGGCCCCCCGCTGCACCAGGTACACCCGTCCTTCCCCGTCGGCAAACAGCGCCGCGCGAATCTTGCCCGAGGCAAAGGTGGCCAGCAGCCGCAGCCGACCCAGGGCCAGCCTGCTGGCCGCCAGGGGGCGCCCCCAGGAGACGATGTCCGGCACCGCGGCCGGCTTTACCGTAGCATCCTCGCCGGCCGAAACCAGCACCGCCAGGCAGGCCTCCGCCGCCCAGCTGGCCAGGCGATTGGAGACGTAAGCGGTCAGGCGGGGCATGGCTCCGGCCGGCACGGCCAGCCTGGTACCCGCCACCTCCCCGATCACCCCCAGCACCGTCGCCGCCGGGGCCCCGGTGAAGCGCAGGTCCACGGTGGCCGGCGGGATCTCCACCGGTAACAACACCGGCCGCAGGCGCGGCCCCGCCCGCCAGATGCCGTTCTTCTCCGCCAGGGTGAACCCCACCTGCCTGGCCAGCAAGGGAAACCATTCTGCGGCGGGAACCCGGGTTCGCCAGTAGGCCAACCGCCTTCCCGCCACGGCGATTACCGCATCCCGGCCGGTGAGCCAGGCCACCGCCGAGAGCACCAGCCAGGCCGGTACCCCGGCCGCCACCAGGCCTTCGCCCGAGCAATCACCATTGCCGCCGCCGGCGCGCATCCCCTCGACTTCCACCGCCAGCGGCCAACTCAGGTGCCGGGCCAGGCCGGCGAGCTTCTCCGCCAATACGGTACGGGCGGCGGCGTTCGGGACCAGGCCCCACAGCTGCAGGCGCCGCCGAGACAATCGTGCCCGCTCCAGGCGCACGGTGTCGGTGGTGGCCAGGGCCGCGAACATCGCCAGCAGGGGCCGGGAGTCCTTCGCCAGGCGGCGCAGCCAGGCCAGGTTGGTCTCGAGCTGCCGGGCCGCCTCGGGCCGGGCCGGCTCCCCGCCAGCGACCACCCGCACCGTCCAGGCCACCGCCTGCAGTGTCTGCCCCTTACCGGAACTGGTTAATTCCACAGGCGGCCCCAACACCAGCCCGGCCCGCCGGCAGCCGTCCAGCCAGCCGAAGTCGATCTCTTCCGTGGCCCGCAGCCGCAAGTGCCAGCGTTGCAGCTCCACCCCGGCGAAACGACGAGCGCGGCCGGCGCTCCTGCTGGCCGCGATCTGGTGCCGGTCCGCGCCGCGCAGGCAACTATCCAGCGCCGCCAGGCTGCCGGCGAGAGCACCCAGGGACGGCCGGGAACTCCCTCCGGCGCCAGCCTGCGGGGCAGCGCTAACAGCAGCCGCGGGCAACAACCAGCAGAGCAGGACAGCCGCCCCCGACAACTGGTGCAACTCCTTCATGCTCCGATGATGGCCACGAGCGGGATCGGACGTCAAGGTTGCTTTTTATGCCGGGGCGGCGTAGTTGTTTACTACCGGGCAGGCGAAGCCAACGGCCGGGCCCGGCGCCGGGAGGGGTGGCAGCAAACCCGGGGGCGGCGGAGCAGGCTGTTGTCGGAGACGGTACGCAGGTTGGCCGCGCTGCACGAGGCGGCGCGAGCCATGAATTCCATTCTCGACCTGGACCAGCTGCTGGATCGCATCCTCTCTCTGGTGGAAGAGGTCTTCGACCTGCATTCCTGCGCGGTGTTGCTCCACGACGAGGAACGGCAGGCCCTGACCATACGCGCCGCCCGCGGCTACCGTCCCGAGGTGGTGAACACCTTCCGGGCCCTGCCCGGCCAGGGAGTAACCGGCCGGGTCTTCCAGCAGGGGCAGGCCCTGCTGGTGGACGACGTCACCACCTGGCCGGGTTACGTCGAGGGCGTGGCCGGGGCCCGTTCGGAGATGGCCGCCCCCTTGCGCATCGGCGATAGCGTCATCGGCGTGCTCGATGCCGAGAGTCCCCGCCCCAGCGCCTTCGAAGAGGCAGACCTGGATCTGTTCCGCATCTTCGCCAACCAGGCGGCCACGGCCCTGCGCAACGCCCGCCTGCTGGGACAGCTGGAGCAGCGTTCGCGGGAACTGGAGCGGCGGGTACGCGAGTTGACCCTGCTGGAGGAGCTGGGCCGGCAGATGAACAGCAACCTGGACATCGACTCGCTGCTGCAACAGGTGCTGCAGCTGGCCCGCCAGGCCTTGCACTTCGATCACTGTGCCGTCCTGCTCAAGGAAGAGCAAGACGGGCAGGTGTTCCTGCGCATTCGGGCCGCCCTGGGTTACCGCGAGGAGGTCGTGCGCGGCGTGCAGATCCGTCCCGGCGAAGGGGTGACCGGACGGGTGCTGCACACGGGACGGCCCTTGTTGGTGC
>QMME01000168.1 GCA_003647095.1 Deltaproteobacteria bacterium | reverse complement strand
CATCTACCGCGCCATCAGCATGCTCGGTCTCCTGCTTCACCAGCCACGTCTGCCTCAGATGCGCCGTTCGGTCCAATCCATGGCGATCAGCGGGGTGAACAACCTACCCTGGAGCGCCAGTAACCAGTTCAATAAACACCGAGCGTGTTCTTCGATGCATACCCTGTCGTTAGAGAGAAAGCGGTGTAACCGCTTGAGCTTGTGCCTGAGACTGGTGCGAGAACGACAACCTCGGGCGATTTCGGTGAGCAATCCGCGAGGGTTGGTCAGGCATCCAACCACGGCCCAGGCCAAGGTCTTGAGCTGACTGAGGCGAAAATTTGGTAGACAATGGGTAAGCAGGTTCTGTACACTTTTCTCTGTGACACGGGGCAACTGCGACCAGCGGCTAACTAAGCCCTGGTGGGTCCAGATGCGGCCAGGCTGACTTACCGCAGGGGCGGAGCCCCTGTGGGAATTTCGATGGGCTTGACACATCTTTGGGTGTGTGTATACTATACACATGGCACCGTGGTCAAGCGCCGAGATATTGAAAATTCTGTCCAGGGACGGCTGGTATGTAGTCTCGACAAGAGGCAGCCATGTGCAGTTGAAACATCCGAACAAGAGAGGAAGAGTGACGGTTCCAGCATCGAAAAAGGACATACCCGTTGGTACCGTAAAGAGCATCGAGCGACAAGCGGGGACAAGGTTTACAAAGAAATGACGTACGATGGCAGTTCATGATTTGAAACTTGTATACTTGGAGCCGTTGACATGAGCACTTATATCGCATTGGTTCGTAAGGAAAAGGGTTCGAGTTTCGGTGTCGAGTTTCCGGATTTCCCCGGTTGCATCTCAGCCGGCGACAGCCTTGATGAGGCGGTGGCAAACGCCAAGGAAGCCCTGGAGTTCCATGTTCGGGGAATGATCGAAGATGGGGACAAAATACCCAATCCAAGCGATCTCAATCTGATTATGTCCAAACCTTCTTTCAAGAACGCCGTGCCGGTCTTGATCGACGTGCCGGTGGTTCACAAGAACAAGCGCGTCAACATCACCATCGACGAAGGACTGTTGGCGAAAATAGACGAACTGGCCGCGGAGATGGGAATGACCAGGTCGGGGTTCATCGCTGTTGCTGCCAGGAAGTCTCTTCTTGAATCGAGGAAGGACAAGATTTGATCTTTGCGACAACGGTGCGACAACGACAACGGGGACGGTCAGAGCGGGGGACCAGGCGACAACGGTGACAGTCCGGCGCCCCACCCGCCCCCAGGCACTCCCCTTTCTGTCCACGACCTGCGAATTTGCTTGCCCTGGCAGCCCGGGCGCGTTATAGACTTGTCCAGCAAGTGGAGAAACTCACGGAGGAACGCCAATGGCAGCGCAGGCCTACATTCTCATCGAGGGCGCGGCCGGCACCGTGCCCAGCATCCTCAAGAAGATCCGTTCCATCGAGGGCGTCAAGACCGCCCACGCGGTAACCGGCCAGTACGACCTCATCGCCCTGGTGGAAGCCGAGGACGTCAACGCCGTGGGCAAGGTCAGCTACTCGAACATCCAGATGATCGAAGGGGTCATCCGCACCATCACCTGCAACGTCATCGAGCTCGAGTAGCCCGTCCCGGCCCGGCCCCGCCGGCGGCGCCGCCCGCCGGCCCGTGCCCCGGGGAGAAGAAGACATGAGAGCCACCCCGTCGGCCGCCCTGCTGCTGGCGGCCCTGTTCACCGCCTGCGGCCCGGAGTTGCTGGGCGAGGAGATCGGCTGCGACTGGTTCAGCGGCGACAACTGCTGGAAGGCCAGCCTGGAGGCGGCCGCCGGCTGCTTCCACGCAGACGATGACAAGGGCGTGCTGGCCGCCGACGGCCGGAGCTGCACCTTCCCCGACGGCACCGAGATCAGCTTCCACGAAACCGTCGACCTGGCCCACCTGGACACCATGCGCTGGGACTTCAGCATCACCAGCAACGGCCAGTTCTGCCTGTCCTTCCGGGAACCCGATGCCGAGACGCGCGAGCTGGAGACGGTGCTGGGCACCTACCGGGAGGAGGTAATCAACATCGGCCTGCAGTACACCTGCCCTTCCGGCCAGCGTTACAAGGTGCTGCGCGCCAACAACCTGCTCAGCTGCGACGACTGGAAATCGATCCTGCCCGGGGTGCAGGTGTTGTGGTCGGAAACGGGGCTGTCTTTCAGCTTCAAGGGAGGCCCGCAGGGCACCACCAGCGTGTTCGCCTGCGACCTGCAGTGATCAGGCCACCGGGGGAGCTTCCTCGCCCAGGGGGGATTCGTCCTCGCCCTCGCCGGCGTCCGGCTGCTCGCCGCCCCCGCCGGCCACCCCGGCCCGCCGGGAGGCGGCGGCGAACAGGGAATCGCCTTCCGGCGAGCGCAGGGCGTGGCGCAGCACTTCGTCCATGTGGGTGACGGGGTGGAATGCCAGGGCGTTGCGGATGGGAGCGGGAATGTCCCGCAGATCCTTTTCGTTGTCCTCGGGGATGATGACCGTGCTCACCCGGGCCCGGTGGGCGGCGATGACCTTCTCCTTCAGCCCCCCCACCGGCAGCACCCGCCCGCGCAGGGTGATCTCGCCGGTCATGGCCACGTCGCGCCGCACCGGGATGCCGGTGAGCGCCGACACCAGCGCCGTGGCCATGGTGATGCCGGCAGAGGGCCCGTCCTTGGGAGTGGCCCCCTCGGGTACGTGGATGTGCACGTCGAGAGTCTCGTAGAACTTGGGATCGATGCCGAACAGCCCGGCCCGGGAGCGCACGTAGCTCATGGCCGCCTGGGCCGATTCCTGCATCACCTCCCCCAGCTTGCCGGTGATGATCAGCTTGCCCTTGCCGGGCATGGTGCTGACCTCGCTCTGCAACAGCTCCCCGCCGAACTCCGTCCAGGCCAGGCCGTTGGTCAGGCCCACCCGGTCTTCGTCTTCCAGCTGGCCGCGGTGGTACTTGGGCACGCCCAGGTACTTGGGCACGTTGGCGGCGGTCACCCGCACGCGGATGTCCTTGCCCGCGCTCAGCACCTTCTTGGCGATCTTGCGCAGGATGCTGGCGATGGCCCGCTCCAGGTTGCGCACCCCGGCCTCGCGGGTGTACTCGTCCATCAGCCGGCGGAAGGCGGTATCGGAGAAGGAGATGTCCACCTCCTGCAGGCCGTTTTCCCGCAGCTGCTTGGGCAGAAGAAACTTCCTGGCGATGTTGAGCTTCTCGTAGTCGGTGTAGCCGGGCAGGCGGATGATCTCCATGCGATCCTGCAGGGGCATGGGAATCCCCGGCAGGGTGTTGGCGGTGGTGATGAACATCACCCGTGACAGGTCGTAATCGACGTCCAGGTAGTGATCGTTGAAGGTGTTGTTCTGCTCCGGGTCGAGCACCTCCAGCAGGGCCGCCGAGGGGTCGCCGCGGAAGTCGGCGGACATCTTGTCCACCTCGTCCAGCAAGAACAGGGGATTGCCGGAACCGGCCTTCTTCATGTGCTGGATGATCTTGCCCGGCAGGGCCCCGATGTAGGTGCGCCGGTGGCCGCGGATCTCGGCCTCGTCGCGCACCCCGCCCAGGCTCAGGCGCACGAAATCGCGCCCGGTGGCCCGGGCGATGGAACGGGCCAGGGAGGTCTTGCCCACGCCGGGCGGGCCCACGAAGCAGAGGATGGGACCCTTCATCTTCTCCACCAGCGCCTGCACCGCCAGGTACTCGAGGATGCGCTCCTTGGGCTTGCGCAGGCCGTAGTGGTCCTCGTCCAGGATGCGCTCGGCCTCGGCGATGTCCAGCTTCTCCTCCTGGTAGTCGTACCAGGGCAGCGACAGCATCCAGTCCACGTAGTTGCGCACCACCGTGGCCTCGGCGCTCATGGGCGACATCAGCTTGAGCTTGCGCAGCTCCTTCTGCACCTTCTCGGTGGCCTCCTTGGACATCTTCTTCTTCTTGAGCCGTTCCTCCAGCTCCTGCAGCTCGGCGCGGTGGTCGTCCTTTTCCCCCAGCTCCTTCTGGATGGCCTGCATCTGCTCGTTGAGGTAGTACTCCTTCTGGGTGCGCTCCATCTGCTTCTTGACCCGGGTGCGGATCTTGCGCTCGATCTCCAGGATCTCGATCTCCGCCTGCATCAGCTGGTAGAGCTGGCGCAGGCGTTCCAGGGCGTTGTCCTGCTCCAGCAGCGCCTGCTTGTCCTTGAGCTTGAGGTTCAGGTGGGCGGCCACGGTGTCGGCCAGGCGATTGGGCTCGTCGATGGCGGCCGTCTGGTGAATCATCTCCGGGGGAATCTTCTTGTTCAGCTTGACGTAGGCGGCGAAGCCGTCGTTCACCGAGCGCATCAGCGCTTCCACCTCGGCCGACCAGGCCACCTGCTCGCGGATCTCCTCCACTTCCACCCGGAAGAAGGGCTCGCTGGACAGCACCCGGCGGATGCGGGCCCGGCGCTTGCCCTCGACCAGCACCTTGACGGTGCCGTCGGGCAGGCGCAGCAGCTGCATGATCGACGACAGCGAGCCCACCCGGAAGATCTCGTCCGGGGCCGGGTCGTTGGTCTTGGCCTTCATCTGCGCAGCCAGCAGGATCTCCTTGTTGTGGCGCATGGAGGCCTCCAGCGCCTTGATGGACTTCTCCCGGCCCACGAAGAAGGGAATGACCATGTGGGGGAACACGATCATGTCCCGCAAGGGCAACAGGGGAACCACCTGCGGCGCCGGCAGGGGCGGCGGCCCGCTGGAACTCTGCTCGTCGTTTCTGAATACCATGTCGATGCTCGCTTCCGGCGGAGGTCAGGCGCTCTCCGCCTGCTTGTCGAACAACATCACCGGCTTCTCCTGCTTCTCGATCACCCCGGCGTTGACCACCACTTCGCTCAGCTCGGGCTGCGAGGGTATCTCGTACATGAGGTCGAGCATGGCCGCTTCCATGATGGAACGCAGGCCCCGGGCCCCGGTCTTGCGCTGGAGCGTCTGCCGGGCGATGGCCCGCAGGGCATCGTCGGTGAAACGCAGGTTGACGCCGTCCATCTCGAACAGGCGGGTGTACTGCTTGACCAGGGCGTCCTTGGGCTGCAGCAGGATCTCCACCAGCATGTCCTCGGAAAGCTCGTGCAGGGTGGCCTTGACCGGCAGGCGGCCCACGAACTCCGGGATCAGCCCGTAGCGCAGCAGGTCTTCCGGCTCCACCTCGGCCAGGATCTCGCCCAGGCTGCGCTGGCGCTTGCCCAGCAACTCGGAGCCGAAGCCGATGCTGTGCTCGCCCAGGCGACGCTCGATTATCTGCTGCAGGCCGTCGAAGGCCCCGCCGCAGATGAAGAGGATGTTGGTGGTGTCCACCTGCAGGAATTCCTGCTGCGGGTGCTTGCGCCCGCCCTTGGGGGGCACGTTGGCCACCGTGCCCTCGATGATCTTCAGCAACGCCTGCTGCACGCCCTCGCCGGAAACGTCCCGGGTGATGGAAGGGTTCTCGCTCTTGCGGGCGATCTTGTCGATCTCGTCGATGTAGACGATGCCCCGGGAGGCCTTCTCGATGTCGTGGTCGGCCGCGTGCAGGAGGTTGACGATGATGTTCTCCACGTCCTCGCCCACATAGCCGGCCTCGGTGAAGGCGGTGGCGTCGACGATGGTGAAGGGCACCTTGAGGAAGCGGGCCAGGGTGCGCGCCAGCAGGGTCTTGCCGGTGCCGGTGGGGCCGATGAGCAGGATGTTGGACTTCTGCAGCTCCACGTCGTCGACCACCCCCTTGGTGGCCACCCGCTGGTAGTGGTTGTGCACCGCCACCGAGAGCACCTTCTTGGCCTGGTGCTGGCCGATGACGTAGTCGTCCAGCTCGCGGTGGATGTCGGCGGGACGGGGTACGTCGATGGCCGGCCCCCGGCCCTCTCCCTCGGCGTCCTCCTGCAGGATCTCGTTGCACAGGGCGATGCACTCGTCGCAGATGTAGACGGTGGGACCGGCGATGAGCTTGCGCACCTCGCGCTGTCCCTTGCCGCAGAAGGAGCAGGAGAGAAAATCCGCCGGGGGTTTCTTGCGCTTGTTGGCCAACCACTCCTCCTATTCGTGCTCGCCCTTGGCGGCGGCGGGCCGGCGCTCCACCACCTCGTCCACCAGGCCGTAGTCGACCGCCTCGGCGGCGGTCATGAAGAAATCCCGGTCGGTGTCACGGGTGATCTGCTTCAGCTCCCGGCCGGTGTGCCGGGCCAGGATCTCGTTGAGGGTCTGCTTCAGGCGCAGGATCTCCCGGCTCTGGATCTCGATGTCGCTGGCCTGGCCCTGGAATCCCGCCATGGGCTGGTGGATCATCATCCGGGCGTTGGGCAGGGCGAAGCGCCTTCCCTTCTGGCCGGCGGCCAGCAGCACCGCCGCCATCGACGAGGCCTGGCCCATGCAGATGGTCGATACCGGGGACTTGACGTACTGCATGGTGTCGTAGATGGCCAGGCCGGCGCTCACCGAGCCCCCCGGCGAGTTGATGTACAGGTTGATGTCCTTTTCCGGATCCTCGCTCTCCAGAAACAGCATCTGGGCGATGACCAGGTTGGCCATGTCGTCGGAGATCTCCGAGCCGACGAAGATGATCCGGTCCTTGAGCAGCCGGGAATAGATGTCGTAGGCCCGCTCTCCCCGATGCGACTGCTCGACCACGATTGGAACCAGGGTCATGATTTCTCTCCGTTTTCCGGCTGCTGCCCGTCCTCTTCCCCGCCGGGGGCCGGGGTCTCTCCCGCGGCCTCCTTCCCGTCAATGTTAAGTCGCTTCAGCAGGAAATCAAGGACCTTGTCCTCGATAATCCGGGCGCGCAGGCCACCCCGCGCCTCGGGCTCGGCGTACAGGGCCCGGGCCCGGGAGGGTTCCATGTTCGCCTCGGCGGCCATCCTCTCGATGGCCTGGTCGATCTCCTTCTCGCCGGCGTCGATCTTCTCCCGCTCGGCGATGGCCTGCAGCAACAGCGCCGCCCGCACCTCGCGTTCGGCGCGCTCGCGCATGTCGGCCTTGAGCTGCTGGCGGCGCAGGCCCTTCTCGTAGATGTCGATGCCCTGCTCGGCGAAGTACATCTCCATCTGGCTGGCGATGCGCTCCTGGCGCCTTTCCACCATGCTGGGAGGCAGGGGAAAGGGGTTGGCCTCGATGAGCTTGTCGATGAGCTGCCGGCGGCTCTCCCGGTCCAGGCGTTCCCGCTCGCGCTCGGCGAGATCGCGGCGCAGCTTCTCCTTGAGCTGTTCCAGGGTCTCGACTCCCTCCAGGCCCAGGTCCGCGGCGAACTCGTCGTCCAGTTGCGGCAGCTCCCGCCGCTTGAGCGCCGCCAGCCGCACCTCGAAGCTGACCGGCTGGCCGGCCAGCCGGGGCGGCCCCCAGCCGGCGGGGAATTCCAGCTCGAAGGTCTTCACCTGGCCCACCTCCATGCCTTCCACCTGCTGCTCGAAGCCGGGCAGGGCCTTGCCGGAGCCCAGCTGCAGCGGGTGGTTGGTGGCCGAGCCGCCCTCCAGCGGCTGGCCCTGGTGCCGGGCGGTGTAATCGACGATGGCGGTGTCACCCTGCCGGGCGGGGCGCTGCTCCTCCACCGGAACCAGCACCGCCTTGCTCTCCTGCAGGGCCGTCAGCTCCTGGGCCACCATGTCGTCCGTCACCTCCACCGGCTTGCTCTCCACGGAGACGTCCAGGGTGGTGATGGCGATCTCCGGCTGCACCTCCACGGTGGCGCTGTAGCGATAGGGCCGGCCCTCCTGGAAATCACCCTTCTGCAACTCCGGCAGGGAAACCGCGCGAATGCGGTTCTGGATGAGCGCCGCCTCGAAGGAATCGTCGATGAGCCGGCCCAGCACCTCCTCGCGCACCTGCTTGCCGTAGCGCTGGCGCAGCACCGCCAGCGGCACCTTGCCGGGACGGAACCCGGGCAGGCGGGCCTTGCCGGCCAGTTCCCGGTAACGCTGCTCCATCTCCTGGCTGACCATCTCCCAGGGAATCTCCACCTCTATGCGGCGGTGAATCTCGTCCGTCGCTTCCACGTTGGTCTTCATCCGTTCACCTCGTCGCTCCAGGTTGTGTCATCCGTCGAATTTCGCGGCCCCATCTGGCCGGCGGCCTTTCCATGCGAGAGGGGGGACTCGAACCCCCACGGCCAGGCCACCAGATCCTAAATCTGGCGCGTCTACCAGTTCCGCCACCCTCGCACAATGCCAGGGCCTTTCGCTATATGACACACGGCCGGCGGCAAATCAAGGCGAGCGGCGCCGGCGGCGGGAAAACCTCCCGAAAATACTTGAGCTTGCCAGCGTTTACCCCGCAGTTGCACAAGCAACTGCGGGGTTGAAGTT
>QMME01000167.1 GCA_003647095.1 Deltaproteobacteria bacterium | reverse complement strand
GGTGCAATCACCGTCGCCGAGGATGTCTTGTCTTGCAGGTCTGGGCATGTTGAGCAGAAGAGTAAGCAGGAATCGTGCCAGAATGTGAGTTCAATGAAAACAGGCAGTTGGCGAGACGGCCGGTTGCGGAGCCAGCAGAAAGTGTCCGGTTTTCGTACACCCCCCTTCCCCGCGGGCCTGTCCCCCGCAGGTTGTCCACGCAGGTTGTCCACACCCCCGCGGGCCTGTCCCCCGGGGGTAAGTCAGAACAGGTAGGTCACCGTCGCGGCCGCGGCGAAGAGCCATCCGGAAAACGAGTAGCCGGGAAAGCCGGGATTGTTGGTTTGCAGGCCGGTCGCCTCGGGCATGGGCTGGGAGCCGATAAGGGTCCGGGCCCGGTCGGCGAACTCGTCGCGGATGAGTGCCGGGTCCTTGTGCACCGTGGCCGGCAACAGGCGGGCCAGCTCCAGGCCCACGTCGACCACCAGCCGGCGGGCGAACAGCTCGAAGGCGAAGCGGTGACCCAGCGCCGCGCACAGCATGTCGTTGTCGGCATAGCTGGTTCGTCCCACCTGGGCCGGTACCGGGGTGGGCCGGTAGCTCACCCCGGCCGTTACCGTGAACCCCTCCAGATACTCGAAAGCCCCCGCCGCTCCCAGCGACCAGGTGTCCGAGAAGGTAAAGCGGCTGCCGTCCACCGGCTGGTCGCCGGGATTCACCGGTTCGAACACGGCGGCCTCCTGCCCGCGCTGATGGTGAGGATCGAGGTAGTCGGACCAGTGGTTCCAGCTCACTCCGGCCTCGGCCGTGAAGGCCCCCAACTCCACACCGGCGGCCAGGTTGATCTCCATGGGTTCGAAGTCGATGGCCAGCAGGTGACGTTGGTGCACCAGCTTGGGCTTGGTGGCGTCACCGGCCTCGTGGTAGTTCCACAGTTTCAGGTAGGCATCGGCCTCCACCTTGTTGAAACGCCGATCGCGCCACACCAGCGACAGGCGCAGCCAGTCCAGCGGTCGGGCGATGATGCCGATGACCGCCCGCAGGTTGAGCTTGGCATCCATGCTCATGTTGGCCAGGGCGTAATCCTGCACCGTGGCCTCGGGCACGTAGGCATCCAGGGTGGCGGCTACCAGCAGGGAGCCTTCCGCTGCGGCACCCAGCGAAAGCTGTCGCCAGGGCTGCCAGGCCAGCCCCAGGGAGAAGGAAAACACCTGGCTCCATTCGGCGAAGCGGGTGAAGTGCACTGTGTTGCCGAAGTACTGGTCACGCTCGTCGGGATACCAGCTTTTCACCGAGAGCAGACCGCTGGCGGGCATGAGCAACAGCAACCCCAGGCGAAAATCGTCGATACCCAGGGAGTGCACCAGGCCGATTCCCAGGTAGCCCCCGGCGGCGTCCTGGTGGTTGTCGGCCCGGGTGGTGGGCAACTCCGCCGTAGGCAGGGGCCGGTCGAGGTTCTGGCCCTCGATACCGACGTCGGAGTCGTAGAAGGTGATGGGAATGTCGGCGTTTTCGGGCCGGGACATGAGCTGCACCGTGGCGCTGGGTTGCAGCAGGATGAAGCCGGCGGTGAACTGTTCGGCGACATCCACCAGCAGTGCCGGGTTGGAATAGAGAACCGTCGCCGAGCGGCCGAAGACCGCCTGCTGGCCCGCCCGGCCGAGCGACCAGGCATCGTACCCGTAAAGCCGGGTGGGACCGGCCTGAACCAGATGTGTCAGTGTGAACGCGAACAGGCCCGTCGCCAGCGCCAGCTTTCTCGCCATGATATCCTCCCGTTTCGAGCGGTCATGGTAGCCAGTGGTCGGGGCGACAGTCAAACCAAAGCTGCAAAGCTGGGCCTGTCCCCGGCAGTCGCGGGGGCGACAGTCAAACCAAAGCTGGGCCTGTCCCCGGCAGGAAGCGCTGGTCATGACCGGAGAAAGCGGCTATCATGCCCACCCGGATCACCCGCTAGTTTGCCAAGGAGAAGGACATGCCACTACCACCGCTGCCCGAACCGCAACGCTTCATCGAGCGTAACGCCGGCCTGATGCGGGTACTGCCGACGGTGGTGTTCCTGGGCTCTTCCCTGCTCGGGCTCAACGCCGCCCAGGCGGCCAGTGTGCTAGTCCGGCCGTTTTCCCGGAAGCACTTCCGCGCCTTCAATCGCTGGGCCGCCAATCTCTACTGGAACTGGTGCGTGCGCCTGTCAGAGCTTACCCACGGTGTGAGCGTGGAATTTTCGGGCGACGACGTGCCGGCCGGGGAAAACGCCATCGTGGTCAGCAACCACCAGCAGATGCCCGACATCACCTTCCTGATGTTTCTGGCCCGCGACAAGGGGCGACTGGGCGACATGAAGTGGATGCTCAAGGACGTCATCAAGTACGTCCCGGGCGTGGGCTGGGGCCTGTACTTTCTGGACTCCTTCTTCGTCAAGCGCGACTGGGCACGCGATCGGGCCACCATCGAGGCCACCTTCTCCCGCATCATCGAAGACGGCATTCCCCTGTGGCTGATGCTGTTCGCCGAGGGCACGCGCCTGACCCCGGCCAAGCTGGCCAAGAGCCAGGAGTTCGCCCGCAGCCGGGGACTGCAACCGACCGCCCACGTCATGTTGCCCCGTACCAAGGGTTTTGCCGCCAGCGTGCAGGGCCTGCGCCGCCACCTCGATGCCGTATACGATGTCACCATCGGCTACGAGCAGGGAGTGCCCACCCTGTGGCAGTACATCAGGGGACAGGCCCGGCGGGCCCACCTTCATGTCAGGCGCTACCCGGTGGGGCAGTTGCCGCAGTCCGAGCCGGAACTGGCCCGCTGGCTGCAGCAGCGCTTCCTGGAAAAGGATCGCCTGCTGGAATACTTCTACGCCCACGGGCGGTTTCCAGCGCAGGAGCCGGCTCCTGCCAGAGATTGAAAACAGCCGGGAAAGGCGAGGTGGATGATGAAGAAACTGGCGACTTTACTGGGCTTGTCGTTGCTGCTGGCGGCCTGTGCGGGACCAGGGGCGGGGTTGCCCGCCACCGGGGCCGACAGCACCCTGCCGCCGCTTGTCGACCGGCAGCTGTTTTTCGGAGATCCGGAGATATCGGGGGCACAGCTGTCTCCGGACGGCCGTTACCTGAGCTTCATCAAGCCTTACCAGGGAGCGCGCAACATCTGGGTGAAGGAGCGCGAGCAGCCCTTCGACCAGGCCCGCCCGGTGACCGCCGACAAGCGCCCCGTTCCCGGCTACTTCTGGAGCCGCGACTCGCGTTACCTGCTGTACGTGCAGGACAAGGGCGGCAATGAAAACTTCCACGTCTATGCAGTCGATCCCCGAGCGGCCCCGGACAAGCAAAGCGGAGTACCGCCGGCCCGGGATCTCACCCCGGTGAAGGGAGTGCGGGCCTACATCTACTCCGTCCCCAAGAACCGGCCGGGCGAGATCATCGTCGGGCTCAACGACCGCGATCCCGCCTACCACGACGTCTACCGGGTGGACATCGCCAGTGGCAAGCGCACTCTGCTCATCACCAATACCCACCAGTTGGCCGGCTTCGTCTTCGACCTCGAGGGCAATCCCCGGCTGGCCTTCCGGCAGACGGAAGACGCCGGCTGGGAGATCCTGCGCCTGGACGGCGACCGGCTGACGCGCATCTACGACTGCAACTGGCAGGAGACCTGCTATCCCTATCGTTTCCACCGTGACGGCCGCCGTTGCTACTTGATCACCAACAAGGGCCCGGACGTCGATCTCATCGGTCTGGCGCTCATCGACGTGCAGAGCGGGAAGGTCGAACGGGTGGAGTCAGACCCCGAAGGCCAGGTGGATTTCGGCGGTGCCGTGTTTTCAGAAGACAGCGACGAGCTGATTGCCACCTACTACCAGGGTGATCGCCAGCGCGTCTACCCGCGCGATGACAGGTTCGCCCGTGACCTGGAGAACCTCCGCCGGCAGCTGCCCGACGGTGAGCTGGGCCTGGCCTCCATGACCCGGGACATGCGTTACTTCATCGTCGGCCTTTCCCGTGATGTCGATCCCGGTTCTGCCTACCTCTATGATCGTGAGAGCGGCCGGGCCACGCTCATCTACCGTTCCCGGCCGCAGCTGGATCCCCGGGTGCTGGCGCCCATGAAACCGGTTCGTTACCAGGCCCGCGACGGCCTGACCATACCGGCCTACCTGACCTTGCCCCGGGGCCTGCCGGCCCGGGGGTTGCCGGCAGTGGTCCTGCCCCACGGTGGGCCCTGGGCCCGCGACAGCTGGGGCTACGACGCTTACGCCCAGTTCCTGGCCAACCGCGGCTACGCGGTGCTGCAGCCCAACTTCCGCGGTTCCACCGGCTACGGGAAGAAGTTCCTCAACGCCGGCAACCGCCAGTGGGGCACCGGGGCCATGCAGCACGACATCAGCGACGGGGTCAAGTGGCTCGTCGACCAGGGCATCGCCGATCCCCGGAAGGTCTGCATCTTCGGCGGCTCCTACGGCGGCTATGCCACCCTGGCGGGGGTCACCTTCACCCCCGAGCTGTATGCCTGCGGGGTGGCCTACGTGGCACCCTCGAACCTGATCACCCTGCTGGAGTCGATCCCGCCCTACTGGAAGCCCCTGGTGAAGATGTTCACCAAGCGGGTGGGCGACCCCCAGGTGGAAGCCGACCGCAAGGACATGGAAGCCCGCTCGCCGCTGTTCTTCGTCGAGCGCATCACCGCTCCCCTGCTGGTGGTGCACGGGGCCAACGATCCCCGGGTCAAGCGGGCCGAGGCCGACAGCATCGTGGCCGTGCTGCGGGACAAGAAGCTGCCGGTGGAATACCTGGTGGCGCCGGACGAGGGACATGGCTTCCGCGCCCCGGAAAACCGCCTGGCCCTGGCCGTGGCCATGGAACGATTCCTGGCCCGGCACCTGGGCGGGCGGGTGCAGCAGCAGGTACGGCCGAAGATCGCCCAGCGCCTGGCCGCCATCACCGTGGATCCGGCCACCGTCAAGATGCCCGACAAGCAGCAGCAGGCCCTGGCCGAGCAGGCCGGCAAGGAGCGCTTGCCCGAGGTGTCGGCGGAGGGACTGGCGCCGGCCACCTTGAAGTACCGGGCCCGGGCCCACATGGCCGGGCGCAAGCTGGAGATGCTGGTGACCCGGACCCTGGAGCGGCGCCGGCGGGAAAAACTCCTGTCCATCATCAGCCAGGTCGAGGCCGCCGGCCAGACCAGGACCGATTCCTGCCTGCTGGCCGCGGCCACGCTGTTGCCGGTGGAACGCACCATGGGCAAGAACGTAACCCTGAAGTTTTCCGGTACCAGGGTGACCGGCAAGCTGAGCATGGGGAGCATGGGGGGACAGACCCTGCCCATCGACACCGATCTCGGGGCCCCGGCCTTCGGAGATGGGCCGGCCCTGGAGGCGGTGCTGGCCGACCTGCCGCTAGAGGATCACTACCAGACCACCTTGCGGGTGTTCGACCTGCTCACCCAGAAGGCCCGGCCCATGAAGCTGACGGTGGAAGGAGGAAAAGAGAAGGTCGAGGTGGGAGCGGGACGCTTCGACACCTTCAAGGTCAAGCTGGAGCCGCTGGACGGCCAGCCCGGCGGCGGGGAGTTGTTCCTCCGGGGACAGGCCCCGCACTGGGTGGTCAAGGGCACCTGGAACCTGCCGGCCATGATGGGTGGCGGCACCCTGGAGGTGGAACTGCTCAACCTCCAGGCCGGCAGCAAGTAACCACTTGAAACAACAGGACAACCAGCGGAAAACCAGCGGGGACAGGCCCGGCCGGGTTTTGAATGTAACCGGCTGTTAAGACAGATAAAAGTCCGGGGACAGGCCCGCCTGGAGGGGCGGGCCTGTCCGTGCAGGACGTCGTGTCCGACGCTGGGTCAGAAGGAGAAGAAGCCGGTGTTGTCCACCCGCCAGGTGCCGGTGGAGCCCTCAGCGTTGTAGCCGAGGATCCTGATAGTCACCGCGGCCTGTCCCTCGACAGCCGCCGGCAGGTCGAAGGAATGCGAACGCCAGTTGGTATCGTCGGGGACGGTGGTCGCGGATCCGGGTACCTGCTGGAAGGTGGTTCCGTCGGTGCTGTACTGCAACTCGAAATCATGGATGCCGGTGCCCGAGCGCCGTTCGTCGAAGCGGAAGGCCACGCCGGTGCGACCGGTGAGATCGGTGGTGAACTCGAAATACCTGGTGGTGTCCAGGGCCCCGGTCGGCCAGTCGGCGATGCTCCAGGAGTAGCTGCTGGAGTTACCGGCGGGGAAGGTTGCACTGGCCGTGAAGCCGCTGCCCAGTGCCGCCGTGCCTGTCCCCACCGCGGGAGTGGTGTCCTGGTTTTCGAAGTCCCACAGGGTCACCGGCGAGCGGGTGGTCACGGTGATGGTGATGGTCCAGTCGCCTCGAGCAGTGGTGTTGTAGGGTTCGCTGACGACGTAGTAGGTTCCCGCCGGCAGCACCTGCTGGATCAGCGAGTAGTAGTTACCGCCACCGATATCATCCGAGCAGCCCAGCTCGGTACCCGCGCAGGCATCGAACAGCGCCAACACGGTGTCGGTGACGCTGCCCGGGCCGGAGGTCTCGATGGTCACCTGGGCCTGCTCGGTGAGGGTGAAGCTGGTCCATACATCGGCGCCGGTCCTGGCGGTGGTGACGCAGGAGTAGGTGTTGAACGAGTCGCTGTTGCTGCCGTTGTCGACGCTCAGTGCGGCGCTGCCGCCAGATACGTCCATGGGGACGGCCTCGGTGCAGGTGTCACCCACCGGGGGCGGGCACTCCTCCACCACCAGGTCGAAGTCGGGGATGCAATCCGGCGTGGGCCAGGTGTCCACCATCAGGTAGTAGCCGCCCGCTGCCAGGTCGACGCAAGCGGTTGAATAAGGACTACCCCCTGACGAGGTGGCGTTGACGAGACAGCCGTCGGAAGCGCTATCGAGCGGGCAGACGTCGTCGAGCGCCATGCCCGTCCAGGTGGTACCCTGGGGATCGAGGGTGAACTTCACCGTGACCGGTGCGGTAACGTCGACGGCGAACACCACGTCTTCGCCCCCGTCATAGCTGTCCAGGCAGGTGTCCGAGTAGCTGTCGCCGGCGCCGCAGTTGGTCTGGTTGACCACCAGGGCGGGCAGCTCGGCGGGCAGGGTGATGGGCACCATGTTGCCGTCTGTACAGTCGACGCCCGGCACGGCGGCCGAGACCTGCTGGCAGAAAGGATTGCCGGAGCCGTCGGTCAGGCAGACCTCGCCGTTCGACGAGCAGTCCTCGGTGAGATTCCACTCCAGGCAGCCCGTGGTGGTGTTGGTCTCACAGGTGAACACGGCATCTCCCTGGCAGACCGCCAGCCCATCCTGGGGACAGGCATCGACACAGCAATCGGTACCGATGCGCAGGGAAGCCAGATCCACCAGGAAGCTGGTGCTCTCGGATGCCACCGAGGAGGCGAAGGCCAGCTCGTGGAAGTCACTATCGGCGAAGGTGCTCAGGTCCACCTCCACCAGGGTATAGCCGTTCGCGTAGGGAGCGACATTGGTGGCATCGACGGTCCACACCGGGGCTCCATCCACGGTAACCTGCATGACGTCTCCGCTCGTGGCCCCGCTGCCGGCCACGGCGAACATGAAGAAGAACAGCTTCATGGTCTGGCCGGCGGGCAGGTAGACGCTCTGGGTCGCCGAGCTGTCCTCGGGGAAGGTGCAGGACGATCCGCAGCCGCCGAACCACAGATACCAGCTGCCGCTGTAAGCGTAGTCACCGCAGCCACTGGGATCACAGAAGGGGGTGCTGAAGTTCGTCGAGGCCTCGGCCCAGCTGGAGTTGGGTGAGCCCCCCTCGAAGTCGCCATCGGCCAAGCTGTCGGAGCAGTCGGCGGAAAAACACCCGGCCACTCCGCCGACGACATTGCAAAACAGCCCGGTCCCGCAGGCGCTGCCGTCCTCCAGGTAGTAGCAGCCGTAGCTGTCGGCCACGCAGTTCTGGGGAATATCGCCGTTGCAACTGCCCTGCCCGGCGGTGCACTCGTCGTTGCACAGGCAGGTGGCCGTGCCGCTGCTGTCGTCGCAGTAACCCCGAGGACCGCAGTCGAGCCCGGCGTTGGCGCAGTCGAGGGAGCAGTCGCCGTCGCCGTCGTTGTCCTGGTAGCCGGTGTCGCAGACGCACAGCGCCGTACCGGAGCTGTCGTCGCAGTGGGCGTTGGCGCCACAGGTTACGGCGCTGCAGTCGGGGGTGCAGGTGCCGTCGCCGTCGTTGTCCTGGTAGCCGCTGTCGCAGACGCACAGCGCCGTGCCGGAGGTGTCGTCGCAGTGGGCGTTGGCGCCACAGGTTACGGCGCTGCAGTCGGGGGTGCAGGTGCCGTCGCCGTCGTTGTCCTGGTAGCCG
>QMME01000166.1 GCA_003647095.1 Deltaproteobacteria bacterium | reverse complement strand
TCGTGCACCGGGGGAGGTAATAGTTCACTTGTTGATCGGAATTAGTCGCGTCCCGGTGCCACCAGGTCGAAGCCGGAAAGCTTCAGGCCGGCCTGCCGCTGGCTTTCGTCCAGCAGTCGCCGGGCATCGACGTCCGCCGCCTGCAGGTCGACATCGAGCAGCTGCACCTCTTTGTCGGAGGCCGCCGCCAGCCGTAGCCTGCCTTCCAGGAAGGCCAACGGTCCCGGTCCCGAGGGCAGGGGAATGGAGGCGACCAGGCGTCGCTCGGCCATCGACCATACCAGCAGGGTGTCCTTGCCAGTGGCCGCGGCCAGCCAGCGGCCGTCGCGCGAGGCCGCCAGCCATTCGAGCGGCGCGCCTGCCGTCTCCAGCTGCCAGAGCTGCCGGCCGGAAGAAGTGTCCCAGGCGATGAGCGCTCCCTCTTTCCCCGCGCTGGCCAACACCTGGCCGCCGGGCAACAACACCAGGGCCTGAACCCTGGTGGTGTGGCCCCGCAGGCTGCCGAGCTGGCGCCCGGTGCTGCTGTCCCAGGTGGTGATTTCCGGCCGTCCGCCGGCCACGAACAGGCGGCGCCCGTCGGCCGAGTAGGTGACGGCCGTGACGTAGGTGCCGACACCCTCCAGGGTGCGGACGAGCTTGCCGCTGGACAGGTTCCAGATGCATACGCTCTTGGAGGATGTGCCGCCGGCCAGGAGCTTGCCATCCGGGGAAAAAGCTATGCTGCGTATCGTACCCTGGTGACCGCGTAGCTCCCGGACGATCTTTCCACTGGCCATGTTCCAGACGCGCAGTACCTTTTCCCTGCCGGCCACCGCCAGCAGGTCTCCCTGCGGGGAGTAGGCCAGGGTGCTCAGGGGAACGTCCAGCTTGACGAGACGCCGGTCCGCCCGACTCCCCGCCCCGGCCGGGCGCGTATCCCAGATCTCGACCTCTCCGCCGGCGGTGCCGGTTGCCATCTGGGTGCCGCCGGGGCTCGCGGCCAGGCAGTAGACGGTGTTGTCGTGTTTCAGGAAGCGGCGTGGACCGGGTTGCTGCAGCAACCACACGCGAATATCACCGTCGTCTGCGCCCGAGAGCATGTGCTTGCCGTCGGCAGTGAAGACTATGCTTTCCAGGGAGTCGCTGTGGCCGACCAGCGAGATGCGGCGCTGGCCGGTGCGGGGATCGAAGAGGCTGACCACGGCATCCACGCCCCCGGCCGCGACGTAGCGATCATCCGGCGACCAGCTGACGGCGTAGAAGGCGTCCACCGGGTCGCGAATCACCCCCAGGGCGCGGCCGCTGCGGGTGTCCCAGAAGCGCAGGGTGCGATCGGTGCTGGCGCTCGCCAGGCGGCGGCCGTCGTGCGACAACGCCAGCGAGTAGATGCGGCCGCTGTGGCCGGTTGCCCGCCACAGCTGGCGGCCGCTGGGAACTTCCCACAGGCACAGGCTACGGTCCTCGGAGGCGCTGGCCAGCCTGTCGGCGGCCGTGAAGACCAGTTCCCAGATGGCGCCCTGGTGCGCCGCAAACTTCTTGACCAGGCGGCCGCTGTCCGCCTCCCACAGGTAGATTTCTCCCTTGCCGTGGGATGCCGCCAGCAGGCGCCCGTCGGGGGAGACGGTGGCGAACTTTACCGAGGGGGGCGGCAGCTCGATGGTGAACAGCGGTTCGGGTTGCCCCAGCTTCCAGGTGGCTAGCGAGGGCCGGTAGCCGGTACTCACCAGCCGCTGTCCGTCCGCAAGGAAATCCACGCCGTAGGTGGCGAACTCGTGACCCGGGGAGGACCAGCGGCGTTGCCAGTCGGCCGTCGACCAGACCCGGATACCCTTCTGGAAAGCGACCGCGGCCAGGAGCTGGCCGTCTGCACCGAGCGCCAGCGAGGTTACCTGTCCACCCAGCCTGAGCACTCGTTCCAGGGCCTGTATCGGTCGCCGCCTGGTCTGGTCGATCAGCGAGCGTGCCTGGACCAGGGCCTGCCAGGCCTGGGGGTGGGCCGAGGCGTAACCCGCGGTCCAGGACGGCCCGTGGGGATTGGCGGGGTTGTAGTACAGGGACGCGGCGCCGTAGATGCGCGCGGACAGCATCTGCTGCTTGTGAAACACGACCTCGGCCCGGCTGACCAGGGCCTGGGACAGGCTCAGGTGCGCCAGCAGCCGTGCCTCCTGCTCCCGCTGGAGCGCTTGCGACTCCCGGCGATAGGCCAGGGCCAGGAACACCAGCGATACCAGGATTACCACCAGCGCCAACCCGCCGGCGAACAGCGCGGCCCGGTGGCGGGAGGCGAAACGCCGCAGCAGTTCCCAGGAACCGTAGTCGTAGGCCATGACCCGCCCGCCGGTCATGAAGGCGGAGATATCCTCGGCCATTTCCCGGGCGCTCTGGTAACGCCTGTCTTTCCTCCGGTTCAGTGCCTTGTCGGCGATCGAGGCCAGTTCCCGGGGAGCCTCGGGGCAGACCTCCAGCACCGGCCGCACGGCTTCGCTCATGGCCAGGCCGACGATCTCGAAGGGCGTCTCTCCCTCGTGCGGGGGCCGGCCGGTTAGCACCTGGTAGAGCACCGCTCCCAGGCCCCAGACATCCGAGCGTTCGTCGATTTGCTCGATGTCTCCCTCGGCCTGTTCGGGGCTCATGTAGGAGGGGGTGCCCAGCGCCGAACCGACCACGGTGGCGGCCGAACTGCCCTGTTGCAGGGCCTGCAACTGTTCGCGCAGGCGCGGGCCCTTTACGTCTTCTCCTTCACGGGACTTGGCCAGGCCCCAGTCCAGCACCACCGTCTCTCCAAGTTCGCCGACGACGACGTTGTCGGGCTTGATGTCGCGGTGGATGACTCCGCGGCTGTGGGCGTAGGCGATGGCATTGCACAGGTCCCAGACCGAACCCAGCAGCTTGAGCCGATCGGAAAGCCCCCGGCAGGCCGACAGCCGGGCCGACAGTGTCTGTCCCTTGACCAGCCGCATGGTGTAATAGGGGTGTTTGTCGTCCCGGTAACCCAGCTCGTAGACGGGCACGATGTTGGGATGCTCCAGTTGCCCGGTAATGCGCGCCTCGCGCAGGAACCGCACCCGGGCGGCCTCGCTGCGCGACATTTCCGCCGGCTGGGTAATCGAGTCCGACGCGGACTCGCGCAGCTCCTTCCAGGCGACCTCGCGTCCGATCTGCCGGTCGAAGGCGACGCGAACCCGGGCCTGGCCGCCGCGGCCGATCTCCTGGCGAATATCGTAACGTGGCAATGGCCCGGCATCCTCGGCCGCCTCCCGCTCAAGGGGGGAGGCCGGGGCGGGTTCCTGCCCGGCCTGCCTGACCCGCCCGTCCGCTTCGAGTATCAGCGAGCCGGAGAAGGTCTGATCGAGCAGTTTCCGGCCCCCCAGTGACTCGAGCGCCTGGGCGGCATCGCCCTCGTTGGCGCGAATGGCCTCGCTCACCAGCGATTCCAGCAGCTGCCGCTGGCGCTCGTCGATGACGCCGTTTTCCAGGAGCCGGGTGGCCAGGGACTTGCCGCGGTCGGTCATCCAGGCGGCGGCAGCCGAAAGAACCTGCTCGGGCTTGGCCATGCCGAGCTGGGTGCACAGCACCGCGAAGAGAAGCTGGGGCTCGGGGTTCTGGGCCGCTGCCACTTGACACCGCCATCGCTGGTGTGAACTGCCGCGGACGCTGGTGGTAGCCGATCCGTACCTGTTGCTGGAGCAACTATGCTAGCTGGTGGCATGAAGATCAAGTCTTGTGCCGGGCCCGGCCTGGTGCTAGGAGTCAAGGCATGGCGTCTGCTGTGGAGGAGCTGGAGAAACGGCTCGGCGATCTCGAGGGCGAAAACGCGCGCCTGCGCGAAGAACTCAAGAGACTGCACGCGGGAGTGCGTTGCACGGGCATGACGCTCGGGCCCAGCCTGGTTCCATCATCGGCTACCCACGGTAGTGGAACGGTGATGGGCCTCGATGAACTCATCCTGCAGGTCAATGCCGACATGACCATCGGCTACATCAATACCCCCATGGCACGCTTGCTCGACATCGCCGACCGGCGCCGGGTCCTGGGTGAACCGCTGGACAAGTGGGATCAGGGTCCCCTGGGCAAGGGGGTCCTGCGCTCGGTGGTCGATTCGGCCCTGGTGACCGGCAGCACGGTGGTGGTCGAGCGCGTCTGCCCGGGGCTCGACGATGACAAGTTGCCGGCCACCGGGTCGCGGCCGGTCTGTGATCCGGTCCTGCGTTTCGTCGCCAACGAGGTCAAGGGCCGGGTGGAGTTGATAATCCAGGACATCACCCTGTTGCGTTGGCTGGAAAACACCTTCGCCCGCTACGTCGCTCCCGAGGTCATCGAACAGATGCTGCTGCGACCCGAGGAGAGCTTCATGCAGATGGAACGCCGCCGGGTGACGGTACTCTTTGCCGACCTGCGCGGCTTCACCCGCATCACCCAGCGCCTGGCCCCGGACACCCTGCAGAAGATGATCAACGAGTTCCTGACCAACATGGTCGGCTGCATCGAGAAGTTCGGTGGCATGGTGGACAAGTTCATCGGCGACGAGGTGATGGCCGTCTTCGGGGCACCGGTTGCCATGAACGACCATCCCCTGCGCGGCCTGCTGGCCGCGCTGGAGATGATCGCCGCCCATGAACGGACGCTGGCCGCCTGGCGGAAAGCGGATCTGCCGGCGGCCGGCGTGGGGCTGGGGGTGACCAGCGGCGAGGTCTTCGTCGGCAACCTGGGCACGGAGACCCGCATGGATTACACCGCCATCGGCCACAGCGTGAACCTGGCTGCCCGCCTGTGCTCCGCCGCGGCGGCGGGCGAGATCCTGACCACCGGCGAGTGTTACCAGGCGGTGGCCGAGGCCATGAAGGCCACCTCCCTGGAAAACCTGCCCCGCTTCAAGTTCTCGCCCCGCGGCAAGCAGGCCTTCAAGAACGTGGACGAGCCGGTGACGGTGCTCGCGGTGAGTGTTGCCTAGCGCCGCGCAGGCGGCGGCACTGTTGTCGATGAAATTGATCACCTGCTCTCCCGTCGGGGTTCAGCCGAAACGTCTTTTCGATTTGAGGGGGCGTTTCTCCGAGGACATAATATCATGGAAAGGGAGTTACCCGTGAATCTTCGTGGCGATAGCACGTCTCACGGCGTGATGAAGAGCAACGAACGCACCTTCCTGGTTGCAAGGCTGGCTTCCCTGCTCCTGCTCCTGCTCGTGCTGGGTTGCACCACGCCACTGGTACATCCGCTCAGGGTTCCCTCCACGCCTTCCAACGAGACCCTCAAGGGCCTGGTGGTAGAGGGGAGCATGAGCTTTCAGTGGGGTCTGGGTCGTACCGGCTCCTGCGACAACTTCCAAGGCTGTGTCGACGGCAGCAAACCCACCCAGCTGAATCCCCTGCAGCTCTCGGCAGGCTACTCCACGCTGCTCGGCAACACCGTTGGCCTCATGGCCGGGTTCTACTTTCCCGCGTGGGAGAATCTCAAGGACGGCACGTGGTACAACACGCTCGGGTTCTGGACGTACGTGACAGTGCAGAACGACTACTTCTCGGTGGGCATTGGCCCCGAGATCGGCGGAAGCGGCTGGGCCCTTACCGCCGGGGCCGAGCTACAGCCCCGGGGCAACGTCGAGTGGGCCACCGCGCTCGGCGTGTACGGCAGGATCTTCTGGCCTTTTAGCTACGATCACAGGGAGTTCGACGGCAAGGTGCGCACGTGGGAGCTCGGCGGAAGGCTGCGGGTGGGGCCGGTCTACCTCCAGTACACATACTACACCCAGGCGGAGGGGGTGATGTACTGGGAGCTGTGGGAGACGGCCACCTACGCCCAGGGAATGCACATAATCTCGCTCGGCGGCTCGTTCTCGCGCGATACCATGATGGGCGCCTTTCCTCCCTAGCGCCCCGGCACCGGCCTTGCCCGGCCGGACAGATGACGTGCTTGCAACACTTGAACAATTTCGGGGCGAGCACCGAAGAAGGCAGCCAACTATGAAGCCCGGGGACAGGCCCGGTTCGACTGGCGTGCGAGAGGCGCGGCAGTGACGGCGTCTCTTCGGGCCATGGCGGACAAGCATGGTCTTGGGGAGAAGGCGGAGACAAAACGATTGACTTTCTCTCTTCCTGGTCGCTGTATGGAAACTGGAGGTAGGCCATGAATACTTGTCTTGGAAAGATGCCGCTCTTGTTGTTCTGCGTGGTGTTGGCTGGTTGTGACATCCTGGGAAGCGAAGGTTCGAAAACCTGGATCGTCGGTCCCGGTGCCAGTTTTTCGGCGGGCAAGCTGGAGCCGAGCTGGCCGATCTGTCCTACCGCCGATGATCCATTGGCCTGTCCGGAAAATGCCGGCTGTTACCCGGCAGGTTGTCCTTGATTCTCGCCCGTTCCCCGGCTGGAGGTGTTGCCATGCGCTGGACGAGGAGAGAGATGCTGGCCCTGGGCGGGCTGGCGACACTGCCGTTGTTTTCCGGATGCGCCGGTCCACGCGCGGCCGGGCGCGGATTCGCCTGGCGCGACGACGAGCGGTCGCGGCTCGCCGCCGGCGGCAGGGAGTTCGAGGTGGTCACCCGCGGCAGTCCGGCCACGCGCGTGCTGCGCCGCTGGGCCCGTCCGGTGCCGGCCGGCCTCGACCTGCGAGACGTCGCCCGGCGCATGGAGGCGGCCATGCGCCGCAAGCAGGGCGTGGGAATCGCCGGGCCGCAGGTGGGGCTGGGCTTGCGGATGGCCGTGCTCGAGCTGGACTACAAGACCGACCATCCTTACATCGTCTTTGCGCGCAATCCCCTGATTCTCGAACGCTCGGACGACTGTCAGGACGGCTACGAGGGCTGCCTGAGCATTCCCGGCGTCGGCGGCCTGGTGCGCCGCAACCGCTGGATCAAGCTGCGCTACGAGACGAACGAGGGAAAGGAAGTCATCGCCGAGGTGCAAGGACCCAACGCCGTGCTGTGGCAGCACGAGATAGATCACCTGGAAGGCATCCTGTACGTCGACAAGCTGCAGGGCGAACTGCTGCCGATGGAAGAAGTCCGCAGGCGGCGCCAGGCGCTCGAGCAAAAGGGCCGCGCCCGGCCGGCAGAGCCGGCCGATGTCAGCCTGGTTTCCCCGCCCGATCACCTCGAAGGCTTGCTGTTCATGTCGGCCTGAAAAGGCCGACGCCATTTCCTGGTCAGGGTTTCAGCGCCCGGCTGGTGACCCGAGTGGGCGCACCATTGGCCCTCAAGCACCTTGCCGCCGGGGTTCGAGCCGACCGCGATTCGTCCCCTGTTGGACGTGCTGGAAAGAGGTGGCGGGCTAGGTGATGACTGCCTCTGTATCCTGGAGCCGGCGTTCCAGCTCCCGGCGTTCGGGAGAGGAGAACAACCGCTGCAGGCGTGCCCCGTCGGGCCGGGCGCGGTGGGCATGGAAGCGCCGGGCGAGCCCGTCCAGGCGGCGGTTGGCCTCGGTGATGCGCGCGCGGAAAACGGCACCGGTCTCGACCCGCCGCACCGTCTCGGCAATGGCCTCCTCGACCAGCTCCGGCCGGTGGCAGACCAGCACCACGTCGGCGCCGGCGGCGATGGCCCGCACCGCCGCCTCCACCGGCCCCGGCTCCTCGGCCACCGCCGCCATCTCCACGTCGTCGGTGAAGATGACTCCCCCGAAACCGAGGTGGTCGCGGGCCAGGCGGTAGGCGGCCGGGCTGAGCGAGGTGGGCAGCTCGGCATCGAGGGCCGGCACCAGCAGGTGCGCCATCATCATGGTGGCCAGGTGGTCGCTGGCCCGGACAAAGGGCACCAGCTCCACCCGCTCGAGACGCTGGCGGTCGTGCTCCAGCCGCGGCAGCTCCCGGTGACTGTCGGTCGAGCTGTCGCCGTGGCCGGGCAGGTGCTTGCCGCAGGCGGCCACCCCGGCCTGCTGCAGCCCCGACCCGAAGGCCACTCCCAGGCGGGCCACCTGCAGCGGATCGGCGGAGAAGCTGCGGTCGCCGATGACGGGGTTGCGCGGATTGCTGTCGACATCGAGCACCGGGGCGAAATCCAGCCAGATGCCGGCCGCCCGCAGCTCCAGCCCCAGCCGGTGCGCGGCTTGCCGGCACAACGACTCGTCGCCGCTGCGGCCCAGCCGACGCATGGGGGGCAATTGCAGGAAAGGGGGACCCAGGCGCTGCACCCGCCCCCCTTCCTGGTCGATGGTTACCAGGGGCGGGTGGGACGGGGTGGCCCGGTAGACCTCTTCGATCAGGGACAGGGCCGCCCGCCAGTGGGCCAGGTTGCGGGAAAAGAGAATGACCCCGCCCAACCCCTGCCCGAGCAAGCCACGCACCCGGGCATCGAGTTCCTCTCCCGCGAAACCGGCCACGAACAGGCGCGCCACTTCGTTGAACAGCCGCCCAGACAACTTTTTGCCTCCCGGCGCCGGCCTGTGATACCTTCTGC
>QMME01000165.1 GCA_003647095.1 Deltaproteobacteria bacterium | reverse complement strand
GAGTTGGAAAGTCTGCTCCGGGCGCCAACCTGGCGGGTCTTCTCCCGGGCACAGGCCCCGGCCGCCGAGCCCAGCGCCACCAGGGCGCCGCCGGCCTTTATAAAGCAGCGCCGGTTCATCTCCTTGCGCCCTGGTGCCTTCTCCCGGCCAGCAGTAACCCCAGCAGGAGCAACAGCAGTCCACCGTAGCGGTGGCCGGAAGTGGAACAAGAGCAGCCGCCACCCGAGGGCTTCTGGCAGATGTCGTCCGGCCCGCACTCCGTGCCCGGGGGGCAATCGGCGTCCTGCTGGCAGGCCACCTCCAGGCACAGGGGGCCACCGCCACTGTCCAGGCACAGTGCCGGCGGGGTGCACTCGTCGTCGCTGCTGCAGGTCCGCAGGCAGTTACCACCCGAGGGCGGGCAGGCGGTGCCGTCGGGGCAATCGCCGGAGCCGTTGCAGGCTATCGCCTGGCACAGCTCACCGCCCCCGGCCGGCAGGCACAGCTCCGGCCAGGCGCAGTCGTTATCGCTGCCGCAGGTGCGCCGGCAGGTGCCGCCGCCGGGCGGGCAGGCGGTGCCGCCGGGACAGTCGCCGTCGCCGCTGCAGGAGACGGCCTGGCACAGATCGCCACCGGCCGCCGGCAGGCACAGCTGTGGTGTCACGCAGTCGCGATCGCTGGTGCAGGTGCGGGTGCAAGTGCCGCCACCTGGCGGGCAGGCGGTACCGGCCGGACAATCGCCCTCGCCGTCACAAGCGATCGTCTGGCACACGTCCCCGGAGCTGCCTGCCAGGCACATGTCCGGCGGCTGGCAGTCGCCATCGCCGGAACAGGGGCGAGAGCAGAACCCCCCGGCAAAGGGGCAGCTGGTACCGGAGGGGCATTCGCTGCCGTCGTGGCACTCGAGGGCCTGGCAGCGACTCTCGCCGCCGTCGGGCAGGCACAAGGCCGGCAGGCTGCACTCGGAATCGTCGCTGCAGGTGTAGACGCAGGCCCTGGTACCGTCGCCCAGGTCCTGGCAGGAGCCACCGTCGGGGCAATCGCTGCTGGTGCTACAGGGAGTGATGCAATTTCCCTGTCCGGCACCCGCCGGCAGGTGACAGGCACCGCTCTGGCAGTTGATATCGTCGACACAGGCAGCACCATCGGGATTGCCCAGTCCCAGCACGGCCGCCTTGACCGCCCGGCCGGCGTTTACCCGGCCGTGACCGTAGTTGTCGTTGTGACCTTCGGCGTCATAGGAAACACCGCCGATCTTGTCGGCGGTGGCCTCGATGATCAGGCGTGCCTGGGCCCCGCTGAGGGAGGGATTGGCAGACAGCACCAGGGCTACCACCCCGGCGGCGATGGGGCAGGCGGCCGACGTGCCGTTGAACATCTGGGTGTAGTCGCCGCTGCTGTCGATCTCGGGAAAATCGGTCTTCTGGTCTCCGCCGCCCCAGGGGTTGAACATGTAATAGTAGCCACCGCGGGAGAATCCCTGGTCACCGGTGGTATCGGTGGTGACGATCTGCGGTGCCGAAAACGGGTTCTGGGTGTTGGACATGTCGATGGCACCGGTGGGAGCCACCACCGACAGGTTGGGACCGTAGTCGGAATAAGTCACCACGGTGTCGTCGTAGCCGCTGCCGCCCACGGCCATCACTTCGGGCATGTTCTGCAGCTCGTGCTCACCGATGGGCTCGCCCTGACCGGTCCACTGGTTGCCATTTCCCGAGGCGAACAGCACCACCGCCCCGGCCCCTCCCCGACCGTTGTTCACCGCGTCGCGCACCGCCGCGTAGTAGGGAGCGATGTCGATCTGCCCGATGTACTGCTCGTCGATACCCCAGGAGTTGGAGATCACCCAGGCGCCGTGCTCGGTGGCGTAGGTCAAGGCCCGGTAACCGTTGGACAACTGGGTATCGTCGGCCTGACCGTCCATCATCTTGATAGGCATGAGCGAGCAATTCGGACATATACCAGCCACGCCCTGGCCGTTGTCGGCCCAGGCGGCGATGGCGCCGGAGCAGCAGGTGCCGTGGGCGTCGATGCTCAGCGACAGCGGCGTGGGGTCGTTGGTGTCGGTAACGGCATTGTAACCAGTGACCAGGTGGCTGGGATCGAAGTCGGGATGGGTGGTTTCCACCCCGGTGTCTACCACCGCCACGATGACCTGGCTGTCTCCCATGGTGACGTCCCAGGCCTCGTCGGCGTCTATGTCGGCATCGGAAGCCTGGTACAGGTGCCATTGGTTGGCATAGTAAGTGTCATTGCTCTGCCGGTAGAGGGTAACCGGCACTCCGAAGTCGGGAAGCGCCCAGTTGACACCCGCCATCCGTGCCGCCCGCGAGGCCAGACGCAACGCCTGTCGTGCATCCGTTGCCCGGAACAACCATACAGTACCCAGGACATCAAGCGGCTCGACCACTTCAAGCCCCGAAAGCTCCGCCACCAGATTGGCCGGGGTTCCCCGCTGCAGGTGCACCAGTACCTGACGGTCCAGTGTGAAAGTGAGCTCCGGCCGGCCGGGCACGGCGAACACCAACCCGGCGCGCAGGGCCAGTCCCCGGGCCACCAACTGCTCGGCCACCTCGAGTTGCCGGCCCCGGAACTCATCTGTCAGGCGGTACTGCCACAACCCGGCCGCGCGCAGCCGAGGCTGCTCGGCGGCGAGACCGGGCACCTGCGGGCGTGCTCGCAGGGCCGGGCCGGGAATCACCACCAGGCGATCGGCGGCCAGTTGCAGGGAGACCTGGCGGCCATGGCTGTCGATGTAGCCGAAGTCCTCGGCGCCGCGGGCTACCGCCGCCTGCGCCAGCGACACGACGCTGGCAAGTGCTATCATCCGAATCGACTTGTACATGCCTGCTCTCCTTTGCTGACGCGAAACTGTTGGATTCTAGGTGTACACCCCGCTTCAGATCAAGACCGGGTGCGTTGAAACGACTCACCGGAAAAACACCGTAATTCATGCGGGATCTTCCTCTTCCTGTTTTCCAGTACCCGAATTGTGCCTCGTTGTCGCAGCCGGGGGAGGTTTTGAACTGAAGCGAGCGTTGGACTATCATCGAGTTGCATGAACGACACCGGCGACAGCACGGCCATCGACTGGATCGAGATCGTTCCCGGATTCACCTGCAACTGTCGTTGCCGGGTCTGTCCCTCGACTTCCCAGCCGCCCGGCTGGATGGAACCGGCCGAGGTGGAGCGGCTGCTCGAACTGGCCCGGGCCCGGGGGGCGGGCGGCGTCTGGTTCGGCGGCGGCGAGCCCACCCTGTACCCCCACCTGGCACAGCTGCTGGCTCGGGCCCGGCTGATGGGCTTCACCCGCCTGCGCCTGCAGAGCAACGGCCTGCGACTGGCCTACCCGGCCTTTTCCCGGGCCCTGCAAGTGGCAGGCCTTACCGAGGTGTCGTTTGCCCTCATGGGCGCCAGCGCCGCCAGCCACGATCACCTCACCCGCCGTCCGGGATCTTTCCAGCTGCTGCAGCAAGGACTGGCCAACTGCCGCCAGCTGGGGCTCAAGCTGGAAGCCGACGTGCTGGTGACGGAAAGATCCTTGCCCGAACTGGCCCGGCTGATAGAGCGTTTCCATTCCCGGGGGATCGACGGCTTCACCTTCTGGTGGACCTCGCTGCATGGTTTACCCGCCACGGAGGAGCAAGTAGCGCTCATGCCCTCTTTCAGCCGGGGTATCGACTATCTGGTTGATGCCTTCCGGAAGGCCGAGCAGCTCGGCGTCCTGGTGGCCAGCCTGCACACGCCACCCTGCCTGCTGCCCGAGCGTTACCGAGCTTATTACCGGCCCGCTTCCAGCTATCGCCTGCTGGTGGCCACCCCCGGCGGCACCCCCTTCCCCGCCGAGGATTCTCCCATGGAAGGCGGGGTCCGCACGGCGGCCTGCCGGAGCTGCTCGCAGGTGGACCACTGCCTGGGCGCTCGCCGGGATTACCTGGAGCGGTTCGGGGAGGAAGAGTTCAGTTCCATCTGAGCCTGCCGGTCGTCGGGCCACTCCAGCCACAGGCGTACCACCGCCGGGCTGGGGGGCCGCCGGCCCGCACGCAGCTCCTCTAGCCGCCGCCGCAGCCAGGGATCGCCTTCCCGGCGCAGTTGCTCTTGCAGCAGTTCGGCGTCGACGTCTCGTACACGCGCCAGCACTTCGCCGCCCAGGAAGCGCACCGCCGGACAGCGGTTGCCCAGCAGCCGCCTGGCCCGCTGCAGCAGTTCGCCACGGGGAGACAGGCCGGCGGCCCTCAGTGCCAGTGCCAGGACCACGTCGTCATGCTCCCCGGCGAGCAGGTTGGGCCGTCTCTGCAGCAGGTTGTGCAGGCAGGCCGGTGCATAGAGCACGGCCAGGGCGCGGTTTTCGGCCCGCCCGTCGGCCAGCATGCCGGTGAACACCTCCGGCAGGTTGCTGCGGGAAAACAGGCAGCTGTTCTGGGCGGCACGCAGGCGCACCTCCACGCTGCCGTTACCCAGCAGCAGGTGCTCTACCCTGCGGAACAGGTAAGGACGCCGGGAAAAGATCCTGCTGAACAAGGCCCGGCGCTCCCGTGGGCAACCCCTCTCGGCCAGTGTCTCCACCACCGGCAGTGGTAGAAAGCCGCGCAAACGCAGATGACGGTCGCTCAACTCCAGCAGGGTTGCGCTCCTCGACTGCAACCGGTCGCCGGCCTGGCCGTTGCAGGGAGCGTCTAGACGGCCGGCCAGCTGTTCCAGCTGTGCCGTAAGGCGGCGCCGTTGTCGGCGGCAGCGCAGCTTCACCAGCATGTCCGCGACGGCCACCATCTCCGCCAGCGGGGCCTTTTCCAGCCGTGCTGCCAGACAGGCGCAGGCCCGGCGCCGGGGATGTCGCCGGCGGGAACGGCCGGAGGCGTGCTGGTCCAGGATCTTCAAGCAGGCGGCGACAGCGGGGGCCTCCGGAACCTCCGGCTCGGGCTCCTCGAGCGCGGGCAGGAACAGGTCCGTCGCCTCCAGGCGCAGGCGCGCCCGGCCCACCGGGCAGCTGTCCCGCCGCCAGGCACCTGCGGAGGTAAAACCGGGCAGCTGGACAGGCCGGCTTTCCGCCAGCGGTACCGCCAGCCGGTAGGAAAAGTCCTGCCACCGGGCCAGCGGGATGGTCAGCTCCAGCCGGGCCGGCACCACCGGGCTGGTCGCCTGCCCGTCTCCGAAGACATCCTGGACCACGCGAACCAGGCAAGCCGCCAGGTTGGTAGTCTGTCCGTCGCTGCCGGACAGGGTATAGCCGGAGGCGCCACCGGCGAGGTGCAGGACGAAGGTCATGGTAAGATGCCCACCTGCTTGCCGGTACCTGCCCAGGCAGGCGCCGAGAGGTTTCCTGAGGTCCACCCCCTCTAGCAAGCGTGTCAGCTTACCGGCATCCTTCCGGGGCCAGCCTGGCAGGGAGGCCTCTCGCTCCCGGCCGCCGGCAATGGCCGGCAGCAACACCAACAGCAGCAACTGCAGACAGGTTCTTTTCACGCGTACCCCCAGCGCCGTCTCAGCAACCATTCTAACGCCCACAGGGCGATGAGCAAGCCCAGCAACCAGCCTCGGGCCAGCAAGGGATGCGCCACCCGGGCCACCAGGCGGGTGTGTTGCACCATGGTCAGCCTGCCGGGCTCCAGCCGGGCATCCTCCAGCGACGAGAAGCGGCCACCTGTCTGGCGAGCCAGCATCTCGAGCAGGTCCGCCCTGGGCTCGGCATGGCGTTGTTCCAGGTCCGCAGCCTCCACCACCACGACCTCGCGGGCCAGTACCCGACCAGACGGCTTCTTGACCACCTCGACCAGGTAGGCGCCGGGAGGTTGTGGCGGCAGCGACAACTCGCTCTGTCCCCCGGATACCTCCAGGGAACTGGCCTCCCGGAGGGAGCCATCATCGAGGTTGCGCAAGCGCAGCTCCAGGGGACCCGCCCGCAGGCTGGAGCTTGCCAGGCGCAGGCGAATGGGCCG
Organism: Deltaproteobacteria bacterium; assembly: GCA_003647095.1. Lineage (GTDB taxonomy): Bacteria > Myxococcota > B64-G9 > B64-G9 > B64-G9 > B64-G9. Next base: position 2,461 of record QMME01000165.1, on the reverse strand, counting down.
GCCGGCGGAAACCTGGGGAGTGTCGGCTCGCAGCGAGAGCGGTTCCATGGCCGGGTCGCGAATCAACCAGCGTATGAGGTTGTTCCAGAAGCGTTGGTAGAGGCGCCCGCTGTTAGGCTCACTGGCCGCCGCCAGCCGCCAGCGCCAGCTGCCATCGGTCAGCAAGGCCGCGCTACGCCCCCGGTCCACCTGCCTGACGGCCAGCAGCGGTGCCCGTCCTCCCGCCACCCGGTCGAAGGGATGGACCAGCAAGGAAGTGGCCGTGTCGGCCAGCCCGGCTGCCCGGTTGTATGAACCCAGAGAAGGCAGGTGCTGCCAGGCATCCTCGCGGCCGACCGCCAGTACCGGGTGCAGGGCATTGTCCGCCAGCGGAACCGGCCGGAACTCCTCCGGGCGCAGGTCATTGCCGGCCTGCAGGCGCACCGGCAGTACCTGCTCCAGCACGGTGCCGGAGTAACCGCCGGCGGCAAAGGAGAGATCTCCACCGATCATGCACAGGGCCCCTCCCCGGCGCACGTAGTCGGCGATCTCCCCCAGGTACAGGCCCACGGAGTACGGCCCGTGGTTGAAGTTCTGCAGGATCACCAGGTCAAAAGTGTCGAGTTCCGAACCGAACAGCTTGCTTACCGGAAAGGGTATCAGGCTTAGTTCGCCCTCGCCGACCCCGGGTGCGTCAATGGTGGTGCGCAGTATGTAGAAGGACACCAGGTCGATGCTCTGGTCGCGCCTCAGCAACTCGCGCAGGAAGCGCACATCCCAGGAGGGCCGGCCCACCACGTGCAGCACCCGCGTCTTGTCGCGCACCACCCGGGTGACGAAGGAGCGCACGTTGTTGCCGGGGATGGCGTCGCCGGCCACCTGTGGCAGCGACACCCGGAAGACGAACTTGCCCACCTCGTCGGGAACGAAACGCAACACCGCCCGGCCGCTCCGGCCGGGTCGTACGGTGACCTGGCTGGTGTCGAGTACGCGTCCCTGCCGGGTGAGAGTTACCGGCACGGTGAGCTTACCCGTGCCCACCGCCCTGACGGTCACGGCGATCTCCACGGCATTGCGCACGAAGGCGAAGGGATCGAACTCGATATCTCCCAGCGACAGGTCGACGAACTCCTCACCGGCTCCCACGGCCACGGTATTAACCACCACTCCCAGCGAGTGCAAACGCCTGGTGAGCCACTCGGGCACCTCCTGGTGGCCGGTGATCCCGCCCAGGACACCGGTATCGGCGCCGTCGCTCACCAGGACGATGGCCGACAGCTCACCGCCTCCGCCGGCCGGCACCTGCCGCACCACCTCTTCCAGTGCTCCCAGGATGTCGCTGCCCTGGCCGTTGCCGGGCGGGCGCAATGACTTGCTGCCGGCCGGGGCCACCTGGGAATCAAAACCGTACAGCTGCCAGGAAAGGCCGGAGCCAGCCGCGGCTGTTGGCAGGTTTTCCTGCAACCAGTCCTGCACTCGTTGCAGCCGGCTGGGTCCCTGGCCGGTGGCAATGTTCATGCTGGCCGAGGCGTCCACCAGCAGCACCAGGCGCGGGGTCAGTCGAGCCAGCTGGCGTTTTTCCAGTACCGGCCCCAGCAGCAGGCCGGCCAACAGCAGCAGGTTCACACCCCGCAGCGACATCAGCAGCAGGCGCCGGGTGGTCGAACGGCTGTGCAGCAGGCCCCGGCGATACCACCACCAGGCCAGGATCAGCGCCAGCAACAACAACAGCACCCTGCCGCTGCTGGCATTCTCGAACACCAGGGCGTGACGGATTTCCTCGCCGGCGTTCACAGGCGTCTCCGGCGCATTATGAAGGGCAGGTGCACGCGATCGTTCTTGTAGTCGAGGCACAGGGAATACATGACGATGTTGATAGCCAGGCGGAACGACTCTTCCCGCTGTACCTCGCCGGCCGGTTGGCAGTTGAAGTCCCACTGGCCGGTGAGATCGCGGCTCATGGCACCCAGCAGGTCGCCACCGGTAAACAGCACTACCAGGCGCTCATCGATGACGAGTGCCTGGCGTGGAGCTCCCGCGCGCCGGCCCAGGGGACGCTTGATGAGAAAGAAGGTCTTGTAGAGTACGTGTTCGACGGGGACATTCCGCCACTGCTGCCCCGGCAGCACCCGTTGCAGCTGCTGCCGCAGGCTGTCGGCGAAAGGCCCCGTACCCGAGGCGCTGGGATCATCGGCCCAGAGAAAGCCGCCGTTTTTCAGAAAGGCCGCCAACCCGGCGACCTGTCTTTCCGACAGCGTGGCCACCGGGCCCGGGCAACTCCACAGCAGGAAGGGGGTCCGGAACAGTTGCGGATCCGCCGGATCCACCGGTCGGGCATCGGCATCGGCCTCGACGCTGGTGCGCTTGACCAGTTCCCATACCAGCTGGCGTATCCCGCCCGGGCGGTCGAAGTTCGCCCCGGCGCAGGGTAGCAATCCAAAGACGACCCGCTGGTCGGCGGGCTGGGCCCGGGCCCAGCCCG